>DASTKZ010000150.1:0-53823 GCA_035715445.1 Methyloceanibacter sp. | reverse complement strand
GAGACCAAGGCCCGCGTCGCGCGCCACGAGGAGACGATGCTGCGGCTCGCCCGGCTCGACAAGGTTGAATTCGGCAAGCCGCCGGCCGGCGCCGTCCAGATCGTGCTCGACGAGGCCACGCTCGCGCTGCCGCTTGCCGGCGTTATCGATATCGGCGCCGAGTCGAAGCGGCTCAAGCGCGAGATCGACAAGGTCGGCTCCGAGATCAAGCAGCTCGACGCCAAGCTCGCGAACGAGAAGTTCGTCTCGCGCGCGCCCGAGCACGTGGTCGAGGAGCAGCGCGACCGCAAGACGGAAGCCGAAGCCATGGCCGCGAAGCTCGAGCAGGCGCTGAAGCGCCTCGAAGCCGCGCTTTAGAACGGAACTATTTCCGCAAGACGCCTTCCGCCATTTCGAGCTCCTTGATGCGGCGCGCGAAGACGATGAGGTAGGCGAGGATAAAAAAGTAGAGATAGGTCTCGATCGTTTCGCTCGGGCGGAAGAGGAGGGTCGGGATATGTCCGCCCTGCTGGAGCCGGTCGATGAACTTGAAGATGAATGCGCCGAGCGCCGTCGGTGCAAGTGCCGCCGCAGGCAGGAAAAGCGAAGCGCGGCAAGCGCGCAGCCACGGCCAGAACAGCGCCGCAATCGGCACCAGCAAGCCGCCGATAAAAATAGCCGCTTCGAGGATCGAGCGGGGGGTCTTCTCGAAGATCGCGTAAGTGTTGTGGAGATTGGTCTCCTCTTGGCGGTTGACCATCGCCCAATACTCCGGCGTGTTCCAATGGAAGATGTGCTGCCCCCAGCTCATTTCCTCTCCGGCGATGTAGAGGCAACTCAGAGCGCCGATCACCGCCACGGCGAACACCACGGGCCGCGCCCTGACGAAGGGAAGAAACGATAAGCCGCCGGCGATCAACAGGCCGAACAACGGAATCAAAAAGTGAGAGACTTCGAGACTTCCGTATCCTTCGGGAATGACGTAGCGCCGGTACCACTCCGGCGCGACTTGATATGCGCCGATCACGAACGCCGCCACGAGAAGCGGGATGCCGAGCCACCACCAAGCTTCGTTCCAGCCCGGGTCTGACGTGAACGGCCGGTAGGGACCGTGCTTCCGCTTCGGGTCGGGGAGATGCGTCTTGTCCTGTGCCATCGCCTTAGGTCTTCTTCGCTCTTGTCTTGGCTTTCGAGTCCTCGGTCTCGAGCGCGGCTATGCGCCGTCCGAATACGATCAGATAGGCCATGATGAAAAAGTAGAGATAGAACTCGACGGCCTCGCTCGGCCGCGCGGCGACGCCGAAACCCATTGCGTCATGTTCCCCGAGTAGGCCGGCAAGCTTGAACAGAGAGGCGAACAGAGCGGTGGGCAGAAGCGCCGCTGCGGGCAGGAACAGTGCCACCCGGCTTTGCCTGAGCCAAGGGGCATAAGCGCATGGGAGCGGAACGACCAGTCCTCCTGCGAACACCCCGATCTCGAGCATAGTGCGCGGTCCCCGCTCGAACCCCTTGTTCATGTTGTGAAGGCTGAGCTCCCCCTTTTCGTTGACCGCCGTGACGAGGCTCGGTTCTTGCCAGAAGAAGATGTGTTGGCCCCAGCTCACCTCCTCGCCGCCGATGAACAGGCAAGCCAGCGCCGCCACAGCGGTCAGGGCAAGCACCAACGGGCGTCGGCGCACGAAGGGAGAGAAGAGGAGTTGCACGGCGATGGCGAGGCCGATCACCATGAAGACGAACTGGGCCGTTTCCAGGATGCCCGATTCCCCGGTCATCCACCGCCCGTTCCAATCCGGATCGATGGCATAGCTGCCGAGGACAAAGAGCGCGGCGGCGATCGGGATGCCGAGCCACCACCACGCCTCGCTCCGGCCCGGGTCGCAGGCAAACGATTGGAAGGGACCTTGCGACTTGGGGTCGGGGAGGGGGAGCTTCGCCTTCCACGGGGGGCTTCCGCCGCCGCGCGCGCCTGTCTGCAATCTGGCCATCGGACGCCCTTTGAGTGCGGCAACACTTTTGCGACAGCCGCACCGGCTTGGCCAGCTAGGTTCAACTCGAATCTGGGCGACTGTAGCTAAACGGCAACAGACTGGTGCTTTTTCGCCTCGTTTGCGCCATAAAGCTTTGACACATCAAGATTTGTAGGAGGAGCGGCCAAAGCGGTTCCCATGGCTTAAAATTTGGGGGACGAGCCAGGAGAATCGCTGGCCGAGGCATTGGGGAAGTGTGGCGGAACCCACATATCTCCCCGCGCACCTCACCCGGGCGTTAGCAGATGGACGCGAAGACGTTCGATAAATCGCGCTTGCCGAGCCGGCATGTGACCGAGGGGCCCTCCCGCGCCCCCCATCGTTCCTACTATTACGCGATGGGGCTGACGCGCGAGCAGATCCACCAGCCCTTTGTCGGCGTCGCCACCTGCTGGAACGAAGCCGCCCCTTGCAACATCTCGCTGATGCGCCAGGCCCAAGCGGCCAAGGCGGGCGTGATCGCCGCCAACGGCACGCCGCGCGAGTTCTGCACCATCACCGTGACCGACGGCATCGCCATGGGCCATCAGGGCATGAAGTCGTCGCTGCCCTCGCGCGAGGTCATCGCCGACAGCGTCGAGCTGACCATGCGGGGACATTGCTACGATGCACTCATCGGCATGGCGGGCTGCGACAAGTCGCTCCCCGGCATGATGATGGCGATGTGCCGGCTGAACGTCCCTTCGATCTTCATCTATGGCGGCACGATCCTTCCCGGCTCATTCAAGGGCCGGCCTGTCACCGTGCAAGACCTGTTCGAGGCGGTCGGCCAATTCTCCGTCGGCAAGATGTCGATGGAGGATCTCGACGAGCTTGAGCAGGTGGCCTGCCCGTCCGCGGGCGCGTGCGGGGCGCAGTTCACCGCCAACACCATGGCTTGCGTTTCCGAGGCCATCGGCCTCGCTTTGCCGTATTCGGCCGGCGCGCCGGCGCCTTACGAGATCAGGGATCGGTTCTGCCAGGCGGCGGGCGAAAAGATCATGGATCTCATCGCCTTGAATATCAGGCCGCGCGATATCGTCACCCGGCAAGCGCTGGAGAACGCGGCCGCGGTCGTCGCAGCAACGGGCGGCTCGACCAACGCGGCGCTGCATCTCCCTGCAATCGCTCATGAATGCGGCATCGACTTCGACCTGTTCGCCGTGGCCGAAGTCATGAAACGGACACCTTATATCGCCGATTTGAAACCTTCCGGCCGCTATGTCGCCAAGGACATGTTCGAAGCTGGCGGAATACCGCTCCTGCTCAAGACCCTGCTCGATCATGGCTATCTGCACGGCGAGGTCATGACCGTGACGGGACGGAGTCTGAAAGAGAATCTCGCCAAGGTGAAGTGGAACCCCGATCAAGACGTCGTGCGGCCGGCGAACGATCCGATCTCGCCGACCGGCGGCGTTGTCGGCCTCAAGGGCTCGCTCGCGCCCGACGGCGCCATCGTCAAAGTGGCCGGGATGAAGGGACTGAAATTCCGCGGCCCCGCCCGCTGCTTCGATTGCGAGGAGGATGCCTTCGCCGCCGTCAGCGCCAAGCGCTACAAGGAAGGCGACGTCATCGTCATCCGCTACGAGGGCCCCAAAGGCGGCCCCGGCATGCGCGAAATGTTGTCAACCACCGCGGCGCTTTACGGCCAGGGCATGGGCGACAAGGTGGCGCTCATCACCGACGGCCGCTTCTCTGGCGCCACACGCGGATTCTGCGTCGGTCATGTCGGCCCTGAGGCCGCGCTCGGCGGTCCCATCGCGCTCATCCGCGACGGCGACATGATCGCGCTCGATGCCGGGAAAGGCACCCTCGATATCGAGCTCGATGCAGATGAGTTGAAGAAGCGTGCCAAGGCGTGGAAGGCGCCGCCGATGCCGTTCACAAGCGGCGCCTTGTGGAAGTATGCGAATGAAGTTGGCCCGGCGCGAACGGGCGCCGTGACCCATCCCGGTGGTAGCGTGGAAGTGGCGTGCTATGGTGATGTGTAACAGGCTGGCGGCAGCCGCAATCGCCGCACTCGTAATGACAGGCTCAATTGCGTTCGCGGCCGACGACCAGCCGTCTTATCCCTCGGCGACCGAGGCATACCGCCAGGGGGTGAAGGCGCTGAAAGCGGGCGGCGGGGTGGCCGCGCTGCCGGCCCTCGAATATGCCGCGAAACACGGCGTGCTCGGAGCGCAGGTCAAACTCGCGCGCGCTTACGCCGCGGGCCGCGACGTGCCAAAGGACGACGCCAAGGCCTTCGCCTATTTCGAGCAGATTGCCGACAGCCAAGCCGACATCAGCCCGTCGAGCCCGATCGCGAAATACGCCGCCGAGGCTTTCGTCGCGCTCGGTCAATATTATCTCGACGGCATTGCGGAAAAGCCGCTCGTGGCCAACCCCGGTTACGCCGCGGACTTGTTCCGTCACGCCGCGAGCTATTTCGGCAACGCCGAGGCGCAATACCGACTCGCGCGCCTCTACTTGAATGGGACCGGCGTCGAGAAGAATATCGGCCTCGCCGTCAACTGGCTGGCGATTGCCGCCAAGAAGCAGCACGCCGCGGCGCAAGCGACGCTCGGCGAGATTCTCTGGCGCGGCGAGGAAGTTCGCGAAAGGCGGGCGCGTGGTCTCGCTCTGATCATTCTCGCGCGGGAGAACGCCAAGGACGACGCCAAAGAGGCGAAGTGGATCGGCTCGCTTTACGCCGAAGTGCTGTCCAAGTCGGACAAGGGAGTCCGGAAAGATGCCGAGGCGCTTCTGCCGGTGCTCAGCGATGTCAAGGCGCCAGCGGTTTTGCCCCCGGCCAAGCCCGCGGAAGTCCTTGCCATGCCGGCTGAGAAGGCGCCCCAGCCCAACGCGCCAGGGTCCAGCGCCGGTTCGGGCGCTCCGCCGCCCGCGCCGATCGGGGTCTCCGTCGGCTTCGGCGGCGCTCCGGCGCAAGACAACTAGCCTCGGGTTCCGCTAAAGCGCGAGTTCAACCGTGATTGGGACGTGGTCGGAGGGCTTCTCCCAGCTTCTGGGGGAAGCGTCGATCTCGCATGACTGGAGGCGGTCGGCGGCTTGCGGCGACAGGAGCAAATGGTCGATGCGCAAGCCCTGGTTCTTCTGATACGCGCCCGCCTGATAGTCCCAGAACGTGTAGCGATGCGGATCGTCATGGCAGGCACGGAAGGCGTCCGTCAGCCCGAGATTGAGCAGCGCCTGGAAATGGGCCCGGGTCTCGGGGCGGAATAGCGCGTCGTCCATCCACGCATTCGGATTGTAGACGTCTTCCGGCGCCGGGATGACATTGAAGTCGCCGGCGATGACCATCTTCTCTTCGTTGGCGAGCAGCGCTTTGATGCGCTCTTTCAGCCGGGTCATCCAGGCGAGCTTGTAGGCGAACTTCTCGGTGCCGAACGGATTGCCGTTCGGCAGATAGATATTGATGAGGCGGAGCGCGCCTGAGGGCACTGAGATCACCGCTTCGAGATAGCGCGCCTGCACGTCGTCGGGGTCGCCGGCGAGCCTGGGGTGCACCTCATCGAACTTGAGCTTCGACAGAAGCGCCACACCGTTGAAGCCCTTCTGGCCGTGCACGGCGACGTTATAGCCGAGGTCCTCGAACGCCTCCTTGGGGAACGCCTCGTCCACGCATTTGATCTCCTGGAAGCAGGCGATGTCGGGGGAGGCCGCTTTCAACCAGGTCGTAGCCGCCTCGATGCGCGCCTTGATGCCGTTGATGTTCCAGGTGGCGATCTTCATGGACTCTATGGTTATTGCCCGGCTTGGGCTCGCAATCCAGAGCCCTCTATCCAACCTCCCCCTCGTGGGGAGGTCCGACGACGCCGAAGGCAGCGTCGGGGTGGGAGCTTGCGCTTCAGGTGGCAACGCGATCGCGAGCAGAAAGACCCATCACCCCACCCGGCTCGGACCTGCGGTCCTCGCCACCCTCCCCATCAAGGGGAGGGATGACCTACAACGCTAGATCGAGAAGCTGGTGCCGCAGCCGCACGCGGCGGTGACGTTCGGATTGTTGAGCTTGAACTGCGCGCCGATCAGGTCGTCGACGAAATCGAGTTCGGCGCCCTGCACGAAGCCGAGCGAGACCGGATCGACCACGACGCGCGCGCCGTCTCGCTCGATCAGGACATCGTCGGGTGCGCGCTCGCTCACGAGGTCGAAACGATATTGGAACCCGGAGCAGCCGCCGCCCTCCACGCTCACGCGAAACAGCGACGGCGCCGCCTCGCTCCCGAGCAGCTCGGCGATGCGGTTCGCCGCGCGATCGCTGATGGTGATGGACGCTTCGCTCATCTTGGGTGTAGCCATCTCTCACTGAAACATAGGGTAGCAAAGGCGCTTGTCAATCGACCACAAACGTAAGGCCGGACGCGGGTTTCCGGCGCTCGCGGCGGATGGCGGGAGGGGAGGCCCGCGCGTCCTTGCCCCTTACGCCGTCGATCCGGCCGCGAGCCGCGGGCGGCTTCTGCCCGAGGCGCCTTGTCCCACCCGCTCCCCTTATGCCCGCGATCGCGACCGCATCCTGCACTCGACGGCCTTCCGCCGGCTCAACTACAAGACCCAGGTCTTCGTCTATCACGAAGGCGATCACTACCGTTCGCGCCTCACCCACACACTCGAAGTGGCGCAGATCGCCCGCGCGCTCGCCCGCAACCTCCACGCCGACGAGGACCTGAGCGAGGCGCTGGCGCTTGCCCACGATCTCGGCCATCCGCCTTTCGGCCATGCCGGCGAACGCGCGCTCGATGCCGCGCTCGAAGACGCGGGCGGCTTCGACCACAATGCCCAGTCGCTGCGCGTGGTCACTTTGCTCGAAAAGAAATATGCGCGCTTCGACGGCCTCAACCTCACTTGGGAGACGCTCGAAGGCCTGGTCAAGCATAACGGCCCACTGACCGGGCCGCATGCGCTTGAAGGCCGCCCCGTGCCGGAGTCGATCGGCGCATACTCCGCGCAGCAAGACCTCGAGCTTGCAACTTTTGCCTCGGTCGAGGCGCAAGGAGCTTCGCTCGCCGACGACATCGCCTACAACAATCACGATATCGACGACGGCTACCGCGCCGGCTTCTTCACCTTCGCCGAACTTGCCGAAGTTCCGATTGCGGCACGCGCGCTCGCCGATGTGCGCGAAGCCTATCCCGGCATCGACGGCACGCGGCTCCTCTACGAAGCCATTCGCCGTCTCATCAGCGCGATGATCGAAGACGCAATGGCCGAGAGCCGGCGACGGCTCCAAGCGCTTCGGCCGGGAAGCGCCGCCGAGATCCGCCATGCGCCTCATGCCGTCGTCGCCTTCTCCGACGAGATGCGCCGCGATCTCGATGTCTTGCGCGCCTTCCTCTTCGCCCGCGTCTACCGGCATGAGCGCATCGTTCGCGTCATGGCCGACGCCGCGCGCGTGGTCGGCGACTTGTTCCAGCGCTACAGCGCCGCGCCCGATTCCCTTCCGTCCGACTGGCGCGACGGCGCGCCCGCGCGAGGCACCCGCGCCTATGCCCGCCATGTCGCCGACTTCATCGCCGGCATGACCGATCGCTTTGCAATCACGGAGCATCGCCGCCTGTTTGACGCCACCCCCGATTTGCGTTAGTCGCGCCCCGTAATCCTCCGGAGCTTCCATGGACGTTTTTGCAGGGTTCCACGGCCGGGTCCTCGCCGCCGTCCAACAACTGAAGCATGACGGCGTCGTGCCCCCCGGAGCGAGCATCGAGGGCATTACGCTCGGGTCGCCGAAGGACGCCTCGCACGGCGATCTCGCCACCAATGCCGCCATGGTGCTGGCCAAGCAAGCGGGCCTTGGCCCCCGCGCGCTCGCCGAGCGCATCGCGCCGCTGCTTGCCTCCGACCCGCATATCGACAAAGTAGAGATCGCGGGGCCTGGCTTCATCAATCTGACGCTGGCCTCGGCATTCTGGCCGCGTGTGTTGCGCATGGTGCTGGAGCAGGGTGCCGCCTATGGCGAGAGCGCCATCGGCAAAGGCAAAGCCGTGAACGTCGAGTATGTGTCGGCCAATCCGACCGGCCCCATGCATGTCGGCCATTGCCGCGGCGCCGTGTTCGGCGATGCGCTCGCCAATCTTCTTGTCTTCACCGGCTTTGCCGTGACGCGCGAATACTATGTCAACGACGCCGGCGCCCAGGTCGATGCGCTCGCCCGCTCGGCCTATTTGCGTTATCGCGAAGCGCTGGGCGAAGACATCGGCGAAATTCCCGAAGGGCTTTATCCCGGCGACTATCTCAAGCCCGTCGGCGAGAAGCTCGCCGCTCAGCATGCCAAGGAGCTTCTCGCCATGCCGGAGAGCGAATGGCTGCCGATCGCGCGGGCGGCCGCGCTTCAGGCCATGCTCGCCATGATCGAGAACGATCTCGATTCGCTCGGCATCCACCACGACGTGTTCTTTTCCGAGCGTTCGCTGACGGAAGGACCGCGCGACGAGATCGCCGAGACCATCGCCGACCTCAAGACCAGGGGCTTGATCTATCAAGGGCGGCTGCCGCCGCCGAGGGGTCAGATCGACGTGGATTGGGAGGACCGCGAGCAATTGCTGTTTCGCGCCAGCGAGTTCGGCGACGACATGGACCGCCCCTTGGTGAAATCCGATGGGACCTACGCCTATTTTGCCGGCGACATCGCCTATCACCGCGACAAGTTCAAACGCGGCTTCAAGACCATGATCGACGTGTTCGGCGCCGACCATAGCGGTCATGTCAAGCGCATGAAGGCGGCGATCGCGGCGCTGTCGGACGGCGAGGCCGAGCTCGACATCAAGATTTGTCAGCTTGTGCGCTTGTTTCGCGCTGGCGAGCCTGTCAAGATGTCCAAGCGTGCCGGGACGTTCGTCACGCTGAGGGAGCTCGTGGACGAGGTGGGCGCCGGCCCCGTTCGCTTCATGATGCTCTATCGCAAGAACGACGCGCCGCTCGATTTCGACTTCGTCAAGGTCACCGAGCAGTCGCGGGACAACCCGGTCTTCTATGTCCAGTACGCCCATGCGCGGGCAAGTTCGGTCCTGCGTAATGTTCGGGAGACCTTCCCGGATCTCGACCTTGCGGAGGGGGCGTTGGCGAGCAGCGATCTCGATCTCTTGACCGATGAGGGGGAGATGGCGCTGATCCGGCGCATCGCTCAATTCCCGCGGGTGGTGGAGGCGGCCTCGACCGCCCATGAGCCCCACCGCATCGGGTTCTACCTGTATGATCTCGCCGGGGACTTCCACACCTTGTGGAACCGAGGCAAAGACTTGCCACAATTACGATTTATTTACGAGAGTGACCGAGAGTTAACACGCGCTCGCGTAGCCCTGGTGGCGTCCGTGAAGCGCGTCCTGGCGTCGGGTTTGGGGATACTCGGCGTCCACGCTATGCACGAGTTGCATTAAGCCAATCCGGGGTAGGGGGGATGGTTCGAGGGGAATGTCATGACAAGGCAAGATGACGGATTCGGCCGTGCGGCCGGTCCGAATCCCGGGTCACAATCCGATTTCAGCAATAGGCCGGGCATGGGCGCTCCCAGCGCGCAGGCGTGGGACACTCAACCGAGCGAGGTAGGGTTAATGGGTCAAGGAGCGGGAAGGCCGGTACGGCTGGCCACCGGACAGCGACCGATGTTTGGCGGGGGCAGCCCCGTTTTCGCACAGATGCCGTCCTATACGCCCGTCACGCGCGGCGCCGATCTACGCCCGCAAATCCCCGAGCCGCCTGCCTACTCGCCCTACGGCGGCCAGCCTCTTCCCCAACACGGCCAGCAGGGTTCGGGCCTCGGTTACCCAAGCCCGCAGCCGCCCTTGAACTATCCGGGTGCGTACCCAGAGCCCGCCCCGAGCTACCAGAGCCCTCAGCCGGGCGCCGCCCCGAGCTACCAGAGCGCGCAGCGCGTCGCGTCGGGCTATGACGCGGCATCCAATTATCAGGCCACGGACTTTGGCGGCCAAGCGTATCAGCCGTTTCAGACGGCGCCGTTTCGTGGCACCGAACAGCCCGGGTCCCAGCCTTATGCGACTTCGGGCTATGACGAGTCGCAAGACTTCCAGAGCCAGGCCTACCAAGACCAGGGCTTCGCCGATCAAAGCTTCGCCGAGCCAGGCGCGGGCGATGCGAGTTTTCCGGAATCGAGCTTCGATCAGAATTTCGCCGACCCGAAATTCGCCAACCAGAATTTTGACAAGCCTGGCTTCGCCAATGCGGGCTACCCGCAGCCTCAGGGGCTGGACGCGAGTTTCCCCGAGCAGGTGTTTCAAGGCGCCGAGAATCGCGGCCGCCAGGATCCCCATGGCGCCGGCGCCTACGATGCGCAAGGCGGAGAAGCCGATCAAGGATTTGAGCTCTTCGCCGACGAACCGGCGCAGGATTACGGCCAGGGCGTGCCAAAGATCGATCCGCGGCGCCAACTGCAGGCTTTCGACGCAATCTACGATCAGCCGCCGCAGATCGCGCTTGGTTCGACCGAACCGCCACGGCGCCCGACGCAGAACTACTACGAGAGTGAGCGTCTCGATGCCGATTTCCTCGACGGAGGGCAGCTGCCTCCGCCCGGCACGCCGGCCAAGAGCGGCTTCTCGCTCAAGAGCCGGAGCGCCTTCATGGTCGGAAGCGCGCTTCTCGGCGCGATTGCTCTCGGCGGCGCGCTTGCCGTTGCTTACAAGCAAAGCGGCGGCGGCCTTGGTAGCGAACCGCCGCCCTTGGTCCAGGCCGACAACACGCCCGTCAAGGAAGCGCCCGATCAGCCGGGCGGCAAGGAGTTCCCGCACAAGAACAAGCTAATTTATGACCGCTTGCAGAACGGCGATGCGCCGGAGGCCGAGAAGCTCGTGCCGCGCCAGGAAGAGGTAGCCGTGCCGGCTATGCCCATTCCTGCTCCAACCATCCCGGGTGCTGCTCCCGCCATGCCGACGCCGGTCGCCTCGACCGATGCCGTCCCGCCCACCACCCAAGCGCTGCCCGGCGCTGCGCCCATGCAAGTCGCCTCGGCCGAAGATCCCTCGGCGGATGGCGGCCCGCGCAAGGTAAAGACGATGGTGGTGCGTCCCGATGGCTCTGTCGAGACACCGGCCGTGCCAGACCTTCCGGTTGAGGCCGCGGGCGCTGCTCCGGCCGAGGCCGCTCCTCCCGCTGGCGCGCAGTTCGCGGCCGTCTCGCCGGCTCCGGCAGCCGAGCCGCAACCGGCGCCAGCTGCGCCGCAGGAAGCTGCGCCGCAACCGGCCGCGGCGCCTGCGCCCGGGCCCAAGCCTAAACCCGCGGCGAAGCCTGCCGCTCAGCAGACCGCCGCTGCAGCGCCGCAGGCCGGTCCGGTCAAGTATGTCGTTCAAGTCGGCTCGAAGAAGAACCAGACCGAAGCGCTGGCGAGCTTTGCCGATATGCAGCAGAAATATCCGACCTTGCTCGCCAACTACCGGCCCATCGTCCAGAAGGCCGATCTTGGCTCCAAGGGCACCTGGTATCGGCTGCGCATCGGCCCGATCACCGAGAAATCGGCCGCGAGCAAGCTGTGCAGTCAGCTGAAATCGCAAGGGCTTGCCGATTGCCTGGTGATGGCCCAGTAGACAGCTTCGTTCGGCGCTTCCTACCGGGCTTGACCGCGCGCGGCGGCGCGCGTTAACCCGCCTCGTGGACCATAAGGCATTCCTCTCCGGCTGCGCGGGCTTGGCGCTCGACGATGACGAGCGGCGCTTCTTTGCCGCGAACCTCCCCTGCGGGCTCATTCTCTTTCGGCGCAATTGCGGCAACCCGGAGCAAATCCGGACGCTCATCGCCGACTTCAAGGCTTCCGTCGCAAGCGACGACGTCCTCGTGCTCATCGATCAGGAAGGCGGCCGGGTCGAGCGCCTGAAGCCGCCGCATTGGCTGCACCTGCCGCCCGCTGCGTGTTACGGGCGCCTGTATGGCGCCGATCCCGCCATGGCCGCGCGCGCCGCTTTCGCCGGCGCGAGGTTGACCGCCGAGGAGCTTTACGATCTCGGCATCACCGTAAACACCATGCCCGTGCTCGACGTGCCGCAGGAAGGCGCGCATGACATCATCGGCGATCGTGCCTATGCAACCAACCCGGAAACGGTGATCGTCCTGGGGAGGGCCGTGATCGAGGGCTGCCTTTCGGGCGGCGTGCTTCCCGTGATCAAGCACGTGCCGGGCCATGGGCGGGCGGGCGCCGACAGCCATCTTGCCTTGCCATGCATCAACGCGGGCCGGGCGGAACTCGAGGCGGTCGACTTCCGTCCCTTCCACGCGCTCCGCCACGCGCCCCTGGCGATGACCGCCCACGTCCTCATGCCCGCCTACGACGACCGGCGACCATCGAGCGTCTCGCCGGTTATAATGGGCGAAGTGATTCGAAATCTGATCGGCTTGACGGGCTTGGTGATGAGCGACGATCTGGGCATGAAAGCCCTCGGCGGCTCGTTTGCGGAACGCGCGCGGGGCGTGATTGAGGCCGGTTGCGACCTCGCGCTCCATTGCAGCGGAAACCTCGACGAGATGAAGGAAGTCGCCGGCGCCGTGCCGCTTCTCGACGGAATTGCAGCGGAGCGTTTCGCGAATGCCCGGGCGCAACTACGCGCGCCCGAACCGTTCGACGCCGCCGAAGCAATGGCGCTGGTGACGGAAGCGGCCGGCACTCAAGTCGCAAGTCTCGGCCGCGATCCGACGGTGCCGGCATGAACACGATCGAAACGACCGAGAACGAAACGCCGCCGGAGCGGGACGCGCTCGAAGATTGGGAGAGCGGCGAAACCGTGCTCGAGGCCGGCGATCGGCTCGTGGTCGATGTCGAGGGTTTCGAGGGGCCGCTCGACCTCTTGCTCGCGCTCGCGCGCACCCAGAAGGTCGATCTCGCCAAGATCTCGGTTCTCGCGCTCGCGCAGCAATATCTCGATTTTATTTCCGAGGCGCGGCGGCTGCGCCTGGAGATCGCCGCCGACTATCTCGTCATGGCGGCATGGCTCGCCTTCCTCAAGTCGAAGCTGCTGCTGCCGGCCGAACCCTCGCAGGAGGGGGAGCCGACCGGCGCCGAGCTTGCCGCGCTCCTGGCCTTCAGGCTCAAGCGGCTCGACGCCATGCGCGAAGCTTCGGCGCAGCTGATGACACGCAAGCGGCTCGGCCGCGACGTCTTCGCCCGCGGCTTGCCGGAGCCGATCCGCATCACCCGCCAGAGCATCTATGGCGCCAATGTCTACGATCTTTTGAAGGCGTACTCGCAGCAGCGGCAGCGCATGGCCGTGCGGAGCTGGCGGCTGCCGCCGCGGAGCGTCTGGTCGCTGACGGAGGCGCGCGGCGAGTTGGAGCGGCTCCTCGGCATGACGCTCGATTGGGCACCGCTCGATCAGTTGCTTGCCGAGTTCCTGGTCGAACCCGAGCTTCGCCGCACGGCGCTCGCTTCGAGCTTTACGGCCAGCCTGGAAATGACGCGCGAGGGAACGCTCGAAATTCGCCAGGCGAAATCGTTCGCGCCGCTTCTGGTGCGCCGCCGCGAGCGCGCCGCACGATTGTGATGGGTTGGGCCAAGCAACAATAACGAGGACGGGGATGACAGCGAAGCAACTGAGTAGGGTCGAGGCAATGCCGGAAGACGAGACGGAGCGAAAGCCACCGCGCCTTCCGCTGCCGTTTCCCTCCAATGTCATCAAGCTGCAATCAACCGATCGGCGCGAGAAGCTCCGCATCGTCGAGGCGTTGCTGTTTGCCGCGGCCGAGCCGTTGGACGAGCAAGCCTTGGGCCGGCACTTCGTCGAGGGCGAGGACATCAACGGGTTGCTGGAAGAGCTGCGCAGCCTTTATGCAGGGCGCGGCGTCAATCTCGTGCGCGTTGCCGGCAAGTGGGCGTTCCGCACCTCCGACGACCTCTCGTTCTTGCTCGAGAAGCAGGCGGTCGAGCAGCGCCGCCTGTCGCGGGCGGCGCTCGAGACGCTCGCCATCATCGCCTATCACCAGCCGGTGACCCGCGCCGAGATCGAGGAGATCAGGGGCGTGAGCACCTCCAAGGGCACGATCGACGTGCTGCTCGAGACCGACTGGATCAAGATGCGCGGTCGCCGCCGCGCGCCCGGCCGGCCCGTGACCTACGGCACGACCGAGGCCTTCCTCACCCATTTCGGCTTCGACTCGATTCAGGACCTGCCCGGCCTGAACGAGCTCAAAGGCGCAGGGCTGCTTGATTCGAACCTGCCGCCGGGCTTTTCGCTACCGAACCCCGACGATGCGCCCAATCTCCGCGAGGACGAGGAGCCGCTCGAAGACGAGGCGTTCACCGACGAGCCGCTCGGCGGCGACGAGGACGAGGGCGGCGACGAGCCCACCTGATCATTGGGGCACCCAATCAATCCACTGTCATGCCCGGGCTTGTGCCGGGCATCCACGTCTTTGCGACGGAGCGATGCGGAAAGTCGTGGATGGCCGGGACAAGCCCGGCCATGACCGTGTTCGGAGTTATGGTTGCGCCCGTCGGGGCAGTTGCGTAGATCAACGCCATGCTGAAGTTTCCGAAGGCGCGAGGAAACGGCACAGGCCGCGGCGTCAGGGCGGCGAGCGGGCCCGGTCGCGGCAAGGCTGCTGTCACCTTCGCCGCCCGGCTCACCCTGGAAGACGTTTCGCGGCGCTACGGCGAGGTGCTGGCGCTCGATGGCGTCAGCATCGACATTTCCCGCTCTGAGGTGCTGTGCCTGCTCGGACCTTCGGGTTGCGGCAAATCGACCCTGCTCAGGGTTGCCGCGGGCATCGAGCGGCCGTCGTCGGGCCGCATCCTCCTCGACGGCCAGGAGGTCGCGGGGCCCGACAATTTCGTGCCGCCGGAGAAGCGCGGCATCGGGCTGATGTTTCAGGACTTTGCCCTCTTCCCGCATCTCAGCCTTCTCGACAATGTCGCCTTCGGCCTCAAATCGCTGACGCGAACCGAAGCCAAGCGCGAAGCCCGCGCCGCGCTCGAGCGCGTCGGCCTTGCCCACTACGCAAGCGAGTATCCGCACATTCTCTCCGGCGGCGAGCAGCAGCGGGTGGCGCTCGCCCGCGCGATTGCGCCGCGCCCCAGCGTGCTGCTCATGGATGAGCCGTTCTCGGGGCTCGATCAGCGCCTCCGCGAGCAGATGCGCGAGGAGACGCTCGCTATCCTGCATGAGACACGCGCCACCGCGATCGTCGTTACCCATGACGCCGAGGAGGCCATGCGCATGGGCGATCGCGTCGCGCTAATGCGGCAAGGGAGGATCGTGCAGACGGGAAACGCGCTCGATCTTTACCGCGCGCCGAAGGACATCCTCGCCGCGCGCACGTTCTCCGATTTGAACGAGCTTGCCGCGCGCATCGAAGGGGGAAATGCCGCAACGCCGCTCGGCCGCTTCGCCGCCAACGGCGTGCCTGACGGCGCTGACGCCATCGTTTGCGTGCGCCAGCGCGGCGTGCGCCTGCGCGGGGCGGGGCAGGGCGTGCCCGGGCGCGTTCTCGATGCCCGCTTCCTCGGCGACGTCGCCTTGGTCGAGGTGGCGGTGCAAGGGCTGGATGCGCCGCTCTTCGCCCGAATCGCCGAGAGCGACGTTCCGCCGCAAGGCACCGAAGTCGGCGTCGTCATCGAACCGGGCGCGGTCCTCGTTTTCGCCGCCGGCAATGGCGTTCGGCCGGGCTCTTGAATCCCAAGAATTCGCTCGCTTGCGACCGGCCTCCCTTTGCTGCCATAGTGTTTGGCGAGAAACCGGAACGCGCCCGAAGTCCCTCAACCGGCCCAGGCGCGATGGAGATTGCAATGGGATTGAGCTGGTCGCACATTCTGATCGTCCTTGTGCTCTTCGTGCTCTTGTTCGGGCGCGGCAAGATCTCCGAGCTGATGGGCGACGTCGCCCAAGGCATCAAGAGCTTCAAGAAGGGCATGTCCGACGAGGAGGAAGCCCCCGCCAAGGAGACCAAGGTCATCGAGCACGAGGGCTCGAAGACCGCCGCCAAATCCGCCTCCCGCGCCAAAGCCCCGCGCAAGCAGAAAACGGTCTAGCCGCTCGCGGAACCGCGGCTGCCTTCGAGGCCTCGCGGCCCTCGCCTGAAGGGCGCAAATGTTCGACATCGGTTGGTCTGAACTTCTCGTCATCGCCGTGGTCGCGATCGTTGTGGTCGGACCCAAGGAGCTGCCCAAGCTGATGCGGAGCTTCGGCTTCTACGCCGGCAAGCTTCGCCGGGCGGCGGCCGAATTCCGCCGCCAGTTCGACGAAGCCATGCGCGAGGCCGAGCTCGAGGAAGTGAAGCAGGCGATCGAGAGCGTGCGGACCGAAGCGCACGCCCTCAACGAGAACGCGCCGCTCGACCGGCCCCTCATGGTGGAAGGACCGGCAACGAAGCCGGCGCCGGCGAAAGGTGAAGCGAAACCGGCGGCGAAGACGCCGCGCAAGCGCGCCGCGTCGAAAGCCAAGACGGAAGCCAAGACGGCCGCCAAGCGCGCCAAGAGCGGCGCCGAGCCCGCGCGATGACCGACGACGACATCGAGGCGAGCAAGGCGCCGCTGATCGAGCATCTGATCGAGCTTAGGCGGCGGCTCATGTGGGCGCTGCTCGCGATCTTCGTCGCCTTTCTCGTGTGCTTCTGGTTCGCGAAGCCCATCTACAATCTCTTGCTGTTTCCATACCGGCTCGCGGCGGGCACGGATGCCCCCATCGAGATGATCTATACCGCGCCGCAGGAATTCTTCTTCACCCAGGTCAAGCTCGCTCTGTTCGGCGCGGTGTTCATCGCCTTCCCGGTGATCGCCACGCAGATCTACATGTTCGTGGCGCCGGGGCTCTATCGCAACGAACGCCAGGCATTCCTTCCTTTTCTGGTCGCGACGCCGGTCCTGTTCCTGCTCGGGGCCGCTCTCGTCTATTTCGTGGCGATGCCGCTTGCCATGAAGTTCTTCCTGGCGATGCAGCAGACCGGCGACCAGCAGGTCCAGATTCATCTCACCGCGCGGGTGAGCGAATATCTCTCGCTGATCATGGCGCTGATCCTCGGCTTCGGCATCTGCTTCCAGCTGCCCGTGGTGCTGACTCTTCTCGCCCGCGCCGGGCTCATTACCGCCGATGCGCTCAAGCGCTATCGTCGCCACGCGATTTTAGCCGTGTTCGTGGTCGCCGCCGTGCTGACGCCCCCCGATCCGATCAGCCAGATCGCGCTCGCCGTGCCGACCGTGTTGCTCTACGAACTGTCAATCTACGCGGTGAAGCTCGCGGAGCAGCGGCACGCCTCCGCTTCGGCCGCCGCCGGGGCCGCCAAGACTTCGGCCACGAAGCCCGCCGGCAAGCCGGCTTGATGGAGGAATTCCTCCCAATATCCTTGTCATGCCCGGACTTGATCCGGGCATCCATTCCGTTTCGTTTCAGCAAGATGAAGCGCCAAGGGAATGGATTGCCGGGTTAAGCCCGGCAATGACGAGGCGCGCAGGGGCGCTTCGCTTTGCTCAACCGACGGGGTATAGAGGCGCGAAACGTGAGTCGCTGAAGCAGAAAAGCCCGCAACCGTGCTCGACATCAAATGGATCCGCGACAATAAGGACGCCTTCGTCAAAGGGCTGACCGATCGCGGCTTCGACGACCCGCGCGCGGCGTTGAATCGACTTCTCAGCCTCGACGAGGAACGCCGCGCAACGATTCAGAAATTGCAGGACGCGCAAGCCCGCCGCAACGCCGCCTCCAAGGAAATCGGCAACGCCAAGGCCAAGAAGGACGAGGCGGCGGCGAAGCGCCTCATGGATGAGGTCGCAACCCTCAAAGACACGATCCAGACAGGCGAGGCGGGCGAGAAGCGGCTCGACGACGAGCTTGGGACGCTGCTCGCCAGCATTCCCAACGCTCCTGCATCCGACGTGCCGGTCGGGCCGGACGCGGGCGCCAACAAGGTCCTGCGCGTCGTCGGTGAACCTCCGAAGCTCAAGTTTCAGCCGAAGCAGCATTTCGAGCTCGGCGAGGCGCTTGGGCTGATGGATTTCGAGATCGCCGCGAAACTCTCCGGAGCACGCTTCGTGGTGCTGAAAGGGGCGCTGGCGCAGCTCGAGCGCGCGCTCGCCTCTTTCATGCTCGACCTGCACACGAGCGAGCACGGCTATACCGAGATCAACCCGCCGCTTCTCGTCCGCGACGACACCATGTTCGGCACGGCGCAACTGCCGAAATTCGCCGAGGATCAATTCGGAACTACGCGAAAGCTGGCCCCTGAGGAGGCCCAACTCAGACAAAAGGAGTTACATCAGTACGCGCAACGTGGAGACTTTGCGGAAATGGCTGCAAAGCTGTTTTCCATCGGCCTCGAATGGGAGTCCGTGAAGCTCTGGCTCATACCCACCGCAGAAGTTCCGCTCACCAATTTGGTGCGTGAAGACATCGTCGATGAGGCGAGCCTGCCGATGCGCGTCACCGCCGGCACGCCGTGCTTCCGCGCCGAAGCCGGCGCCGCCGGCAAGGACACGCGCGGCATGATCCGCCAGCATCAATTCTCCAAGGTCGAGCTCGTGTCGGTCACGACGCCGGAACAGTCGGCCGAAGAGCACGAGCGCATGACAACCTGCGCCGAGGAGGTCCTGAAGCGGCTCGAACTTCCCTATCGCGTGGTCGTGCTCGCGACCGGCGACATGGGCTTCGCGGCGCAGAAGACCTACGACATCGAAGTTTGGCTGCCGGGGCAGGGGGACTATCGCGAGATTTCGTCCTGCTCCAATTGCGGCGACTTCCAGGCGCGGCGCATGAACGCGCGCTACCGGCCGAAAGGCGAGAAACAGCCCCGCCTCATGCACACGCTGAACGGGTCGGGCGTCGCGGTGGGACGGGCCCTGATCGCTATTCTCGAGAACTACCAGGAGGCCGACGGATCGATCCGCGTGCCTGAGGCGTTGCAGCGCTATATGGGGGGCCTTGCCAAGATCGCGGCCGCGAAGTGACGTGAGCCTGAGCGGCGCGCCACACGTTCAAGGATTGGTGCTAAAACTCTCCTTGTATCTTTGACGCGGCCGACTGTCGGACCATGGTATCCGCGCAAGACCAGATCGGTCTGATTATGCAGCTCAGGCGTCGCGGCATCCGCGACAACAATGTGCTGCGCGCCATCGAGCGGGTCCCGCGCGATCTCTTCGTCGATCCCGAGTGGGCCGATTACGCCTATCGCGACGAGCCGCTACCCATCGCTTGCGGCCAGACCATCTCCCAGCCTTATGTCGTCGCCTTCATGACGGAAAGGCTCGAACTCGACGACCGCCACAAGGTGCTGGAGATCGGCACGGGCTCTGGCTACCAGGCCGCCGTGCTCTCGCATCTCTGCCGCCGGGTCTACACCGTCGAGCGCTGGCGCGAGTTGCAGAAAGCGGCTGAGCGCCGCTTGACCGCGCTCGGCATCACCAATGTGTCGACCATCATCGGCGATGGCTGGTTGGGGTGGCCGCCGCAAGCGCCCTTCGACCGCATCATCGTGACCGCAGCGGCGAAGGAAGCGCCATCGGCTCTCCTCGAACAGCTCAAGCCCGGCGGCCGCATGATCATCCCATTGGGCGAGAGCCGCGAGACCCAGCATCTTGTTCAGATCGACAAGACGGAAGGGGGGCTCGACCAGACGAACCTGCTGCCGGTCCGCTTCGTACCGCTCGTGCACGGGCGCGCAGGGCTCGCCGCACGCCAGAGAGGCCCGCGCGGCGCTGCCTCCGACGACGAATAGCCGCGGTTCAAATCTGCTCGCCCGCCCTTCAACGGCTAACAGCTTGTTAACCGCATCGGCGCTTTACTGGCGGCACGGGGAGTACGTTTAGGGGCGTAGAGGGAATGCGGCGGGCGTTGTTCTTGTCGGAGTCTGGCCGGGGCGCTTCACTGGTGCTCGCGGCCGCGTGCTTGAGCCTCGTTGTGGCGGGATGCAGTTCGACGTCGCGCCTCAACATTCCATCCCTCGGCCTCACCGGTTCCGAACAGAGCGACAACGCCGATTTCGCCACGACCTCGGCGCTGCCAATTCCCCAGGAGTCGGTCTATTCCCAGGGGACTCCGGGCGATCCGCGCCTTCAGCGCGCCGCCTTGCCGCCGCCCACCTATTCGCCCGCGCCTAGACCGGTCCAGGCCTACGCCGAGCCGCAGGCCAAGGTGCAAGGCCACCGCATCAAGGTCGCCAAGGGCGACACGCTTTCGAGCCTGTCGCGCCGCTACGGCGTCCCGGTCGAGCAGATCATCAGCGCCAACGACTTACCCGACGGGCGTCTTGCCCAGGGGCAGGAGCTCGTCCTTCCCGGCGTGACGGCAGCCAAAGCGGCCGCCGTGGCCAAGGCCAAGCCCAGTGTGCGGACGGTGAAGACCGAAACCATTGCCGCGCCGAAGCCGACCTCGCTCGCCGAGGAAGAGGCGGCCGAGGCTGAAGGCAGCGACGCCGGCGCCAAGCACGCCGCAAAGGCCAATGAGGCGCTGGGCGGCAAGCCCCAGACCAAGACGAACGACATCGCCGCCTCGTCCGAGACGACCGGGCCGTCGAAGCGCGTGGCGAGCGTCGATCAGCTGCCTACGCCCGATCCCATGTCGGGCAACAGCTTCCGCTGGCCGGTCAAAGGCCGCGTCATCGCCGGGTTCGGCACGAAGCCCGACGGCGGTCACAATGACGGCATCGACGTCGCGGTTCCGCAAGGCACCTCGGTCAAGGCCGCCGAGAACGGGGTCGTCGCCTATTCCGGCAACGAGCTGAAAGGTTACGGCAATCTCGTGCTGATCCGGCACGCCAACAATTGGGTCTCGGCCTACGCCAACAACGAGGAGCTTCTCGTCAAGCGGGGCGAAAAGGTGCGCCGCGGCCAGATCATCGCCAAGGCGGGCGCCACCGGCGCGGTCAGCCAGCCGCAGGTGCATTTCGAGCTGCGCAAAGGCTCGCGGCCCGTCGATCCCACCAAGCACATGAGCGACCAAGCGGCGAACGCCGAATAGGCTAGAGCCTCGTTCCAAGCCGGCCGGCGAGGTCCTGGATGTATTGCCAGGCGACGCGGCCCGAGCGGCCGCCGCGCTGAAGCGCCCAGGCAAGCGCCTCCTCGCGCAGCACCGCGTCGGGCACGGCAAGCCGATAGTGATCGGCATAGCCCCGCACCATCGCGAGATACTCGTCCTGGCTGCAATTGTGGAAGCCGATCCACAGGCCGAAGCGATCCGACAGCGACAGCTTCTCCTCGACCGCCTCTCCGGGATTGATGGCGGTCGCGCGCTCGTTCTCGATCATCTCCCGCGGCATGAGATGGCGGCGGTTCGAGGTGGCGTAGAACACGATATTGGCGGGGCGTCCTTCGATCCCGCCTTCGAGCACCGCCTTCAGCGACTTGTAGGTCGTGTCCGACGCCTCGAAGGAGAGGTCGTCGCAAAAAAGGATGAAGCGAAGGTCCGGCTTCGCGCGCATATGGGCAAGCGCGCGCGGCAAGGTGGCGAGATCCTCGCGATGGATTTCCACGAGCTTGAGCCCGGCGATCGCGTGATGGATGGCCTTGATCAGCGCGCTCTTGCCCATGCCGCGCGCGCCCCAGAGCAGCGCGTTGTTGGCGGAGAGGCCTTGCGCGAAGCGGAGCGTGTTGGCGAAGAGCGTATCCCGCATGCGGTCGATGCCCTTGAGCAGCGACAGCTTCACGCGGTTGACGTCGGTTATAGGCTCAAAGCTGCCGCTCTCCGGCTGCCAGACGAAGGCCTCGGCGGCGGCGAAATCGGGCCGCCCCGGCCGTCCCGGTCCGAGGCGCTCCAGCGCGCTCGCAATCCGCTCCAAAATGCCGGAGAGGGGCTCCTGAAAGTTCATGTCGCGCCGGTTGCAAAGCCTATCGGGGCGGCTATAGTCGCGCCAGCTTCGACCGGCCGGCCGCAAGATCAGAGGGCCGGATGACGCGATCGAGGGCGGCAATCCTTAAGCCAAGCAAAGGGCAGGAGCAATGGAAGGTTTCGTGTACGCGCAAGCCGCACCCGGCGTCTTCGACATGCTGAACAGCCTGGTCATCCCGACGATGCTGATCATTGGCATCATGTATTTCCTGATGATCCGGCCGCAGCAAAAGCGGCTCAAGGAGCATCGCGACATGGTGGCGGGGATTCGCCGCGGCGACACCATCGTGACCTCCGGCGGCATCATCGGGAAAGTGGTCAAGGTCGAGGATAACGAGCTTCAGGTCGAAATCGCCGACGGCGTCAAGATCAAGATCGTGCGCGGCACGGTTTCAGACGTGCG
The DNA here is from genome assembly GCA_035715445.1 of Methyloceanibacter sp. Lineage (GTDB taxonomy): Bacteria > Pseudomonadota > Alphaproteobacteria > Rhizobiales > Methyloligellaceae > Methyloceanibacter. The sequence continues at coordinate 31,696 of DASTKZ010000150.1, read as the reverse complement.
CAACAAGGGCGACAAGACCGAGACGCCCGCGACGCCGAAAGCGAAGGCCGCGTCCTGATGACGGCATCACCTTCCAACCGTTCCGTTCTTTAGCCCGAGCGCTGTCATGCTGCATTTCCCAAGATGGAAATTGATTCTGGTTTTCGTCGTCACCCTCGCGGGGATTATCTATTCGCTTCCCAATCTGTTTCCGGCCGCGACCATTGCCAACGTTCCGCGCTGGCTGCCGCACAAGCAGGTCAATCTCGGGCTCGACCTCCAGGGCGGCGCGCATCTCCTCTATCAGCTCGATGAAAAGGACATGATCGAGGATCAGCTCAACGGCATTCGCGGCGACGTTCGCGAGACGCTGAGGCGCGCCCGCATCGGCTATTCCGATTTGAACCAAGACGTCGCCAAACGCTCCGTGTCGGTGACGATCCGCGATCCCGCGCACGTGCAGCAGGCCCAGACCGAGCTCAACAAGCTCGCCACCCCGCTCGGGGGCAACTTGTTCGGGAACACGTCCTCCAGCGACATGACAGTCGCGCGCGACGGGGACAATCGCTTTACCCTGACAGTGACCGACGCCGGCCTTGCCAACCGCATCACCTCGGCTGTCGAGGCGTCGATCGAGACGATCCGGCGCCGCGTCGATGCGCTCGGCACGACCGAACCCAGCATTCAGCGTGAAGGCCGCAATCGCGTTCTCGTCCAGGTCCCCGGCGTTTCCGACGTTGAACACCTGAAAACGCTGATCGGCGAGACAGGCAAGCTCGAATTCAAGCTGGTCGATCCTGCCGCCGATGCGCAGCAGGCGGCCGCCACCAAGCAGGTGCCGCCCGGCGATGAGCTCGCCTATTCCAATGACACGCCTCCCATGCCCTATGTGCTCAAGAGCCAGACGCTTCTGACGGGCGAGAATCTCGAGAATGCCACCCCCGCCTTCGACCAAAACACCGGCGAGCCCGTGGTCAATTTCAAGTTCGACTCGGCGGGCGCCAAGCGCTTCGGCCGGGTGACCCAGGAGAATGTCGGTCTCCCCTTCGCCATCCTGCTCGATGAGAAGGTGATAACGGCGCCGGTCATCCGCGAGCCGATCCTGGGCGGCACCGGGCAAATCAGCGGCAATTTCACCGTCGAGCGCGCGAACGATCTCGCCGTGCTGTTGCGCTCGGGCGCGCTGCCCGCCAAGCTCAGCGTCATCGAGGAACGCACGGTGGGCGCAAGCCTCGGCGCCGACTCGGTTGCGTCGGGCAAGAAGGCGGCGCTGGTCGGTCTCCTGCTAGTGATGATCTTTATGGTGGCGGGCTACGGCCTGTTCGGCCTGTTCGCCGATGTCGCCGTCCTTCTCAACATGGCGCTGATTTTCGCCGTGCTCTCGCTGATGGGAGCGACGCTGACGCTGCCGGGCATCGCCGGCATCGTGCTCGTGATCGGTATCGCCGTCGATGCCAACGTGCTCATCAACGAGCGCATCCGCGAGGAGATCAGGGCGGGAAAATCGCCCTTTGCCGCCGTCGACGCCGGTTATTCGCGCGCGCTCGTCACCATCATCGATTCCAACGTGACGACGCTGATTGCCGTCTTGGTGCTGTTTTGGCTCGGCAGCGGGCCGGTGCGCGGCTTTGCCGTGACGCTCACCATCGGCATCATCGCCTCGATGTTCACCGCCGTCACCGTTACGCGGCTGATGGTCTATTACTGGCTGCGCTGGGCGCGGCCGCGAACCATACCCCTCTAAGGATCGGCTAAGGATCGGCCATGTTCAGCGGCATCCATTTCGTTCCCCCCAATACCAAGATCGACTTCGTCGGGATGCGGACCGTCTCCTGGTTCGTCTCCGCCCTTCTGACCGTGGTTCCGCTCATTCTCGTCGCGACGCTTGGGCTCAACATGGGCATCGATTTCCAGGGTGGTACGCTGATCGAGGTGAAGACCAAGGAAAGCCCGGCCAATCTCGCCGATCTTCGCGGCAAGGTGAACGGCCTTGGGCTTGGCGAGGTGCAAATCCAGGAATTTGGCGCGCCCGACGCGGTGCTCATCCGCATCGCCTCGCAGCCGACCGAGCAGGAGCAGCAGGCCTCGATCGGCAAGGTCAAGGGCGCGCTCGGCGATACGGTCGAGTATCGCCGCGTCGAGATCGTGGGGCCGACCATTTCCGGCGAGCTGATCGCCGGCGGGACGATTGCCGTGGTCGTGGCGCTGATCGGAATCCTGATCTACGTCTGGTTCCGCTTCGAGTGGCAATTCGCCGTGGCGGCCATCGCCTCGCTCATCCACGATGTGACCGGCACCATCGGTCTCTATTCGCTGTTCCAGCTCGAATTCAACGTCTCGAGCATAGCCGCCCTTCTCACCATCATCGGCTATTCGCTCAACGACAAGGTCGTGATCTTCGATCGGATTCGGGAGAATTTGCGCAAGTACAAGCGCATGCCGCTGGTCGAGCTTCTCGACGTGTCGATCAACGAGACCTTGGCGCGCGCGGTCCTGACCCATGTGACCACGTTCCTCGCCATGCTGCCCTTCCTGTTCTTCGGCGGCGAGACCATCTTCGGCTTCGCGCTCGCCATGTGCTGGGGAATTGTCATCGGCGCGTACTCGTCGATCTTCGTTGCCTCGCCGTTGCAGCTCATCCTCGGGGTGCGGCGCGAAGCCTGGAGCGCAGCGCCGGCCGCGGCTAAGGGGAGGGGGCCGGCCGCGGCGCGCGCCTGAGCGACAAAGGCGGGCGAACCTTGCATGAGGCCGGCCGGAACGACACCATAAGGGCGATTGCGCGGGCGGGCGATTTCGACCGCGCCCTTGCCGCCTCGTTCGCCCCGCGCGAAAACCGGCCCGATCTTCTTGCTCTCTGCGCCTTCAATGTCGAGCTTGCCCGCATCGCCGAGCAGGTGAGCGAAGCGCAAGTCGGCGCTATCCGCCTGCAATGGTGGCGCGAGGCGATCGCGCGAAGCCTAAAGGGCGAAACCGTCGGTCACCCCGTCGCCGACGCCTTCGGCGAGACGGCGCGGGCGCGCGCTTTGCCGGCGGACACAGTCGCCGCGCTGATCGATGCCCGCCAATTCGACGTCGCCGACAAGATCATGCCGGACTGGAAATCGCTTCAGACGTACCTCAAGGACACGGCCGGCGCGATGTTTGCGCTTGGCGGCGCCTGCCTTGGCGCGCGGGGCCGCGAGCTCGGCGACGCGGCCGATCGGGCAGGCCTGGCTTACGGCCTGACCGGCCTGATGCGAGCGTTGCCGGCGCATGCGGCTTGTGGCCGGGTCTACCTTCCCGCCGACATGCTCGTCGCCCGTGGCACCAGTCCGGGAGCCGTACTGGCCGGGTCGTCGAGCGAAGGCCTCCGCGCGCTCCTCGCCGCACTGAGGGATAAGGCGCGCGCGGCCTGCGCGGAGGCGCGCCAGCGCGTGGCGGGGCTCGAGCGCCCGGCACGAGCCGCGTTTCTCCCGCTCCGGCTGGTAGACCCTTATCTCGCCGCGCTCCAAGCGTTAGATCGGAGCGGGGCCGATCCCTTGCGGGAGGTTGCGGACATCAATCCGCTCTACCGGTTCTGGCGCTTGGCAAGCGGGCGGCAATAAAGAGAAGGGAAACTGCAATGGGCGAGCGGTGGAGCACTTGGTGGCAGCGTCGCATTCCCGATGTCGGCGGCGCCGCTGTGCGCTTTCCCCTTGCCGTTACGCTTGCCGCGGCCTTGACCTTCTACAAGCTCGGCCACGACATTCCCGGCGACGCCGAGCTTCGCGTGCTCGGCGCGCTCGTGGCGTCGTTTCTTTGGGTTGTTGCCGCCGATCTCTACGTCGAGGCGAACGGGCGCTCGCAGGCCGCCCGCATCGCGCTTTGGCTTTGCGGCATCGTCGTCATCGCGGTCCTGTTCAAGTTCTCCTGGGAGATCTGGTTCCTGCCGCCGCTTCTGATCGGCGCGCTCCTTCTTCTCGTCGGGCTTGCGTCTCATCTCGGACGCGGCGAGAGCAATTCGACGTTTTGGCTGTTCAACCATCGGCTTTGGCTCGGCGCTTTGCTTGCGCTCGCAGGCGGCGTCCTGTTGGGCGCGGGGCTGTCGGCCATTCACGCCACGTTGAATCTCCTCTTCGGGCTCGGCCTGTCGTCGCGCTGGCTCGAGCGAATTTGGACCGTGAGCCTAGGCTTCGTCGCGCCGGTGAGCTTTCTTGCTTTCGCGCCTCGACGCTTCAACGACAAGATCACCGAGCGCGAAGAGCAGGACTTCACCATGCGCGCCGCGGCCGCGCTGGTGAAGTTCGTGCTCGTGCCCCTGCTTCTCGTCTACACCGCCATCCTCTACGCCTACGCCGTCAAGATCGTGCTCGCCTGGGAACTGCCCAAGGGCACTCTGGCGGCCATGGTCGTGGCCTATCTCTTCGTCGGCGCGGTGACGCTTCTGCTTGGGTTTCCGAGCCGCGACGAAGGCGGTCCGCTGCTCCGCTTCTTCTGGCGCCATTGGGTCTTGCTCGTGGCGCTGCCGGTCGTGCTGCTGTTCATCGCCGTGTCGCGGCGCATTGCCGATTACGGCCTGACCGAGGAGCGCTACATGATCGTGCTCGTCGGCGTATGGGCGCTGATCCTCGCCGGCATTCGCATCGCCAAGGGGCCGGGTTTCGATTTGCGCCTGCTCCCGGGCGTGCTCGCCCTGCTTCTGTTCGCGGCGAGCTTCGGCCCCGGCGGCGCTATCGGCTTCTCGGTGATGAGCCAGAAGGCCGAGCTTGCATCCATCCTCGCCGCCAAGAACATGTTTGCCGACGGCAAGTTCGTGCCGGCGTCTCCGGGCGAGAAGGACCCGCTTGGACAAGACGCCGCCCGGGTCCGCGCCATCGAGTGGTACCTCAACGCCCATCGCTCGCTCGCGGTACTCGCTCCCTGGTTCGAAGGGCAGAAAGACGATCCTTTCGCGCCGGGCAAAACGCCGGAGGAAGCCGTGCGCGAGCTCCTTGTCGCGTTTGGTCTGACGCCAACTCTCCGCAGCGGGCCCAACCTCGCCTTCAATCACCACGCCGACACGCCCGCGATCGTGAGCCTCGGCACGACGGCGCGAATGATCGGCCCGGTCGTCTTTCAAACCGTTCCGAAGCCTCTGCCAATTCCGGTGCAAACGGTTGCGGTCGAAGGATATGGTCCGGTCGAAGTCGAACTCGACCGCAACGCGGTCGAGGTCCACATAGCGGGCGGAGAGCGGTTGAGCTTCGACCTCGCCGAGGCGGTACGGGAAATCGAAAACCGGAAGTCGTCGCAAGCCAAGGACACTTCGCCCATCGCGCTCAAGACGTCGAGCGGCGGCGTTTCCGCAACGCTGCTCATCGACCGCATGGTCGGCACTTACGAGCCGGAATTCAGCCTCGCGAGCTTGCGCTTCTGGCTCGTTCTCGATCGCGCCGGCTAAGCCCGCTACGCCGCGGCCACGGAAGCGGGTTCCGCGAGCCAGCGCTCGAGATCGGCGAGCGCGCGGAGCGAGAGAGCGCGCTTCCGGGCGAGCCCCTTTTGTTGGCGCGGACCCTTCTCGCGTGACGGCGAGGGTTCCGCCATCGGCGGGAACAGCCCGAAATTGACGTTCATTGGCTGGAAGCTGCGGGGGCCGGTTGCCGCGTCGTGGATGAGATGGCCGCCGGTGATGTGGTTGAGCAGGGCGCCGAAGGCGGTCGTGGGCGGCGGCGGCGAAAGGATCCGGCCGCGCCGTTCCGCCGCTGCAAAGCGCCCGGCGATGAGCCCGATCGCCGCCGACTCGACATAGCCTTCGACGCCGGTGATCTGCCCGGCAAAGCGGAGCCTTGGCTGCGCTTTCAGCCGCAAGCCTGTATCGAGAAGCTTCGGGCTGTTGAGGAAGGTGTTGCGGTGAAGGCCGCCGAGCCGCGCGAATTCGGCGTGCCCGAGGCCGGGGATGGTGCGGAACACGCGCGCCTGTTCGCCGTGTTTGAGCTTGGTCTGGAAACCGACCATGTTCCACAAAGTGCCGAGCGCGTTGTCCTGGCGGAGTTGCACCACGGCATAGGGCTTCACGCCCGGCCGGTGCGGGTTCGAAAGACCAACGGGCTTCATCGGCCCAAAGCGCAACGTATGCGGGCCGCGCTCGGCCATCACCTCGACCGGGAGGCAACCCTCGAAATAGGGTGTCGTTTCGAAATCCTTGAAGACGGTCTTCTCCGCGACGAGAAGCGCGGCAATGAAGGCCTCGTACTGGGATTTGTCGAGCGGGCAGTTGATGTAGTCCGCCCCGCCGCCGCCCGGCCCCGCTTTGTCATAGCGCGACTGACGCCAGCACACGCTCATGTCGATGGTCTCGGCATGGACGATGGGCGCGATCGCATCGAAGAAGGCAAGTTCCGCTTCACCCGTAAGGCCCTTGATGGCGTCCGCCAGCGCCGGCGAGGTGAGGGGACCCGTCGCCACGATGACGCTGTCCCATTCCGCCGGCGGCAGCTTCGCGATCTCCTCACGCGCAATTTCGATCAGCGGATGGGTTTCGAGCGTCCGGGTGATAAGGGCGGCGAAGCCTTCGCGGTCGACCGCGAGCGCGGCGCCGGCCGGCAGCTTGTTCGCGTCGGCCGCCGCCATGACGAGAGAGGAGGCGCGGCGCATCTCTTCGTGCAGCAGGCCCACGGCGTTGGTTTCCCAATCGTCCGAGCGAAAGGAATTGGAGCAGACGAGCTCGGCGAAAGCGCCGGTCTTATGCGCCTCGGTCGGACGCATGGGGCGCATCTCGTGCAGCACGGCCGGCACGCCGCCTTGCGCGAGCTGCCAGGCGGCCTCGCTTCCGGCAAGGCCGCCGCCAATGACATGAACCTTGCCGGTCATGACTGTTAGCTAGGCCCGTTCACGCATTTCCTCAAGCCGCACCCTCCCGACGCTCCGTCAACGAATTGGGCAAAACCAAGGAATTGGCGTTGTAATAGGCGACTCTTCCACTACCATCGCCGCGGGAGCCGAATCTGATTCGGCAATACTAGCGGCTTCCAACCCATTGAGCCGGTGGACCGCCGGCATTTCGGCGCATCCGCCGCTCTCGCACGAAAGGGGGGTGAGATGTCCTCGAATACGGCTCTTGCAGTTAGCGTTGGCGTGCTTGGCGCAGTTGCCACCTGGCTCTTCCTGGGGCCGATGGGTGGCGCTCTTGCGATCTGGGCCGCCTTTATCGCCTGGGGCTGCTACTTCCACTGCGGTGGCAAGGAGACTGGCCTGCAAACGACCGTCCTGAACAATGCCGCCGGTGCGGTCATTGCGGGCATCACGATGATTGTCGCCGGCGCCGCCATCGGCGGTAGCCTGCCCGCGGCCGTTTGGCCGGCAATCTGCGTGGGCCTCGGCGTCGCGGCCATGGTCCTGCTCGCCAACGTCCCGATGTTTTCCACCATCCCGGCGCAAGTATACGGCTTCGCTTCGGTTGCCGCATACTCGCTGATGAAGGGCGGAAGCATGACGGCGCCTTCGCTCGAGAATCCCGTCGTCGTCGTCATCCTTTCGATGATCCTCGGCGCGGTGTTCGGCTACGTGTCCGAGAAGCTCGCCGGCATGCTGGCGGGAGCAGGGCACGGGGCACGCGCGAAAGCGTAAGGCAGAGCTCCGCGCCGTAACGCCGGGGTCACCCGAACCCGGGCGCCGGCGCAAAGCTTAAGAGGCGCGACCCCTTCGCGGGGGCCGCGCCTCTTCGCTTTGCTATGGGCGGCTGGCAATGCCGAGGGTCACCATCCAGGTGTTGCGAACCGAGGTCACGAGCAGGACGACCACCCCGAGCGCACATAACGCGTTGGCGAAAGGCGCTTCGAGCGCGAAAGCGGCCGCCGATGCCACGATCAGCGTGAAGGACGCAATCGGCACCGCGACATGCCAGATGATCCGTGGCCCTTCGAATCGCATCGTCCGGTGCGACAGCATCCAAAGGTTCATGACATAGGCGAGACCGGCCGCGCCGATGGCCCCGAGCGCAAACGCGCGCCAGGCGGACGACAGCGGCGGAACCATGACCATGGCGATGACGAGGAGACTGGCGAAATAGACCAGAACCGGCGTGACGAACAGGCGCACACGGTGCTCGTCGCCTTTTTTCGTATGGTCAATGCCGAGCGTGATAACCACAAAAATGAGGCCGATCAGCGTCCCGGCCGTGCTTCCGGCAAGCGTGTAGAAACCATCCCAATCGTCCATTCCCCGCTCCCATTCTCGGCTTCCTTCACCACGACTATAGCGCAGCGTTAAGCCAAGGCGGAGAGCATGGGTCGCCGGTGAACCTCGAGGCAACCCTGTTCGGGAACATCGCTTGCGCCATCGCCCCGGCGCGGGCAATGTGCCGCTTCTCGGTAACAAGCGTCGCGGCAGGACTTCGCCCATGCCCTCCGTTTCCGTTGTGTGGAAAGGCAACTGCCACGATCCACTCGCCCGTTACCGGCTCCTTGGCTATTTGCATCGGCTTGCCGCCCGGAGCGACGAGTTCTGGCGTTTGCGCCAGCCGGAGCGGCCTCACGTTCTCAAGGTGATGAATGCGGAGAACGGCAAGGGGACGCGGCCCCGCGCCAATATCGAGACGATCGACGAAGAGGTCTCGGGCATGGTCCTCGTATCGAGCCTTGTCAGCCCCAACCCCGAGCGTCTCGCGTCAGCGGCGCATGCGGCCGGCCTTGCGCTGGTCGAAAGTCCCGAAGGCAACAATGCGCAGTTGATCGCGCTTGAGCGGGCGCGCCTGCGCGGGATCGACTTCAAGCTGTTCGATCCGCGCGGGCTCTATCCCGCAGCCGATCGCATGAGCTTCGTCTTCCTTGAAGGCGGGGAGAATTCCCCGCTCGACGGCTGGCTGGTCGAGCGCGCGTCCAAAGAGGATTGCGCGGCAAGCGGCGCCGAGGCGTTGCGGGCGGCGGACCTCTATCTTTGCGCGCCGAGCGTGCACCTCCGCTATTACCTGGAAGACTGGACCGACTGCCTGTTCTCCTGGATCAAGTTTTTTTTCATCGGCGATCTCTGGTGGCACCGCTGGGAGGAGATGCAGGGCTACGCCGACTACCGGCATGTGTTCGAGGACTTGCGGGAAGATCGCGGTGCCGAGGCCGCCGAGGAAGCGGCCTTTGACGCCGTCGTCGCGACCTTCTCCCAGCACGCCGAGCACTGGATCGGCGAGGTCGAAGGCTGGGCGAAAGCCGAGCAGGGCTAGCCGCGCAATTCGGGACGCATGCCTTCGACGAGATGCTGCTGCACGCGGCTCGCGGCCTCCGCCTTGGTGACGACGCCGTCGAAATTCACGTCGAGCCCCTTGTTCTGGCTGTATTGCCGCGATCCGTTGACAAACAAGACATGGGAAGCCGGCCGACCGACAGCGCGCGGCCAAAGGATCGCCATGTAAACATCGTTGAGATCATTGAGCCTGCCCTTCTGCGGCAGGAAATAGCGTCGGACAAACTCGAGCTGGGCAACCGGCGTCATTCTCTTCAAGGCGGCCGTCGATGTTCCAAGCCCTTTCGCGGTAGCTGGCATGAATTGAATGAGCCCGGCCGCCCCGCTAAAGGGGTTCTCGATATCGGCGCGGAAGGTTCGCGCGCTTTCGAATGCCATGGCGGCCATGAGATTATTGGGATCCATGCCAAGCTCGGCCGAAATCTCGATCACTCTGCGCTTGAATGTGGGGCTGACCTTCTTCCCCCATGCGAGTTCCATGTCGTCCATCGCCTCGGCCGCGAATGCCCGGACGAGTTTTTCCGGCCTTGCGACGCTATCGGCCCGCTTGGCGGTGGCCGCGCCGCGATTCTTCGCTTTTGACGCGGGGCGCTTCTTCGCTTTGGACCTGCGTGCCATCCCGTCCTCCTTTGCGCTCAAGAGACGAAAGTATAAGTCGCAGTCCGAACGCGAAACGCCAAGGGGTGGCGAGCGGCGCTGAGCGCACCATCTTAACGCCACAACTGGACGCTAGTTGCCGGTTCGTCTCGCGCAAGGGAGAACCCCATTGGCAAACCTCACGCTCTATCACGCCGCGCCGTCGCGCTCCTCGATCGCCCGCTGGATGCTCGAAGAATTAGGCGAGCCTTACGATCTCCACGTGTTGAGCTTGGCCAACGGGGAGCAGCGCGCGCCCGACTACCTCGCCGTCAATCCCATGGGCAAGGTGCCAACTTTGAAGCACGGCGACACCGTCATCACCGAGGCCGCGGCCATCTGCACTTATCTTGCCGATGAATTTCCGCAAGCGCGGCTGAACGTGCCGGTCGGGGATCCGCGCCGCGGCGCTTATCTCAGATGGCTCTTCTTTGCGCCGTCCTGCATCGAGCCCGCCATCACCGATCGCGCTTTCCCGCGCAAGGAGGAACCGCGCCGCGGCATGTTGGGCTACGGCGATTTCGACACGGTCATGGCGGTCGTTGCGGCTGCGGTCGAGCCGGGACCTTATCTGATGGGCGAACAGTTCACGGCGGCCGACGTGGTGTTGGGATCGACGCTACGCTGGGGAATGATGTTCGGCATTCTGCCCAAGCGGCCCGAATTCGTCGCCTACGTGGGCAGGCTCGAAGAACGGCCCGCGCTCAAGCGGGCCATCGCCCTCGATCAAGAGCTTGCAAGCGCCTAGCGGCCGGAGGACTGCCTGAGCAGGGACTTGACCTGATCGAGCTTGGCGCGCTGGTCGGCGGAGAGGTAGGCGCCGGCGCGATTGACGTAGAAATCGAGCATCGATATCGCCGAGCGATACGGATCGTCGCTGTGACGGGCCGGATCTTGGGCCGATTTCTTCAGAGCGGCGGCGACTTGCTGCGCGGAGCCACTAGCGAAAAGCCCCGGTTCGAGATCGAACGGATGGTCGTGAGCGGTCACGTCCGCGGACCATTTCTTGCCTGACGTGTTCTTGTCTGACTTGGCCATGACATCCTCCTTGAAACTCGGAGCGCGAACTTCGCAAGGATCGTGAGGAACGGCCAAAGACAATGGCGTCAATTTGCGGCAATTTGGCGAGATCGATGGCGTACCAAATCACGATCCTTTCCGGTGGGCAGACAGGCGTGGACAGGGCCGCACTCGATGCCGCCATCGAGAAGGGGCTTGGCTACCGCGGGTGGTGCCCAAGAGGCGGCTCCGCGGAGGATCTGCCGGAGCCGCCGGGGCTCGTGGCGCGATATCCGCATCTGCGCGAGACGCCGGAAGCCGATCCCGCCCTACGCACGCGTTGGAACGTCCGCGACAGCGACCGGTTGCTGGTGCTGACCGACAGTTCCGGCATCACCGTATCGAAAGGAACTAAGCTTGCGCGCGATGTTGCCTTGACGCTCGGCAGACCGTGCCTTGTGCTCGATCTCGGCGCGGGGGACGCGCTCGAGCAGGCGCGCACGTTTCTCGATGCGGGCGAGGGGGACGTCGCCGTCTGCATCGCCGGTCCGCGCGAAAGTGAAGCGCCGGGCATCTACGCCAAGACCCGCGCGTTCTTGCGCCGGTTGCTCTGAGCTTGCGTCAAGGCCCGGCCGCTTTTGTGCGATATTGTGGTGGTGACATTGGAGAATGAGCATGGACCAGAACAAGAGCGCCAAGCGGAGCCTAACACGGCGGCAAATCTTGGCTGGCGCTGCGGCCTCGGGCTCGGCAGTTCTCGGCTGGCGCGCTGCTGATACGCAAGCGGGTGCGGCCGGATCGGCAAAGCCAAACGGCAAAATTTGCATTCTCACGCCCGAAGCCGCCGAGGGTCCGTTCTATTTCGATCCCAAGCTCGTGCGCGCGGCAATCGCCGAAGGAAGAGCGGGCGCGCCGCTCGCGCTCACGCTCCAAGTGGTCGAGGCCGGCACTTGCGGGGCGCTCGACAAGGCGCGCGTCGATATCTGGCACTGCGACGGACTGGGCGTCTATTCCGGCTATGCGCGCCAGGAAACCGGCTCCGCCGAGGGCGAAACGTTCCTCCGCGGAACGCAGTTCACCAATGCTGACGGGATGGTACGCTTCGACACCATCTACCCGGGCTGGTACCCGGGCCGCACGCCGCATATTCATTTCAAGGTCATCCTCGACGACCGGGACCTCGTCACGGGACAGCTCTATTTCCCCGATTCGGTCAGCGCACGGGTCTACGCGGCGCACTCGCCTTACCGCGAACGCAAGCAAGAGCGCGACACCGTGAACGCCAATGATTTCATCTTTCTCGAACAGAACGGCGCCGGCACGCTCGCCGACACGGAGGAGGCTGGGGGCTCATATCGCGCTGCCCTCGTTATCGGCATCAATCGTGCGCGGAAGGATCGAACATGATGCACCGGCTTTGTCTCGTTTTGGTGGTGGCAGTTTTGGCGGCAAGTCTCGTGCCGGCTGGCGCGCAATCGCCGAACGGAGTTAAGACCCTCGACCCGCCGGGCGCGATCAAAGCCGAGGGAACCTGGAGCCTCGGCGCAAGAGCCGGCGATTTTGTCTTCGTGGCCGGTATGCAAGGCATCGACCCCGCGACCAACAAGCTTGTGCAAGACCCGCAGGCGCGCATCCGCCAGGCCTTCCTCAACATCAAGACGATCGGTCAGTCGGAAGGGGCGAGCCTCAAGGATTGCGTGCGGCTGACCGTCTACCTCAGCGACTTGCCTCGCTACGCTCCCATGGTCGAGAAGGCGCAGCAAGAACTCTGGGGCGGGCCGCCTTATCCTCCCCGAACCATGGTCGAGGAAAAACGCCTGTTCGACGACGATCTTGCCGAGATCGATAGCGTGTTCTACGCGCCAGCGTAAAAGTGAGCCGCGCAGGCCCCAGTCGGGCAAGTCTCGGGAATGATGCCGGAACGCGTGGTCGCAAAGTATGAGAAGCAGGCCGCGACTCGTGCTAAAATGCCGTGCTTATAAAGCTCAAAGGGGGAAACATGCTGACAGCGCTTATCGTGACATGCGTGGTGGGAGGCATCGCAGGCTGGCTTGCGGGCCTGCTCGTCCATGGGACGGGCTTCGGCCTCGCCGGCGACATTGTCGTCGGCATTCTCGGCGCGATCCTCGCCATGTTCCTGTTTCCCGCTCTCGGCCTCGCGCTGACGCTCGGCGGCGGGTTGCTCGGCGCCATTATCACCGCCTTCATCGGCGCCGTGATCCTGCTCGTCATCGTCAAGGTGATAAAACAGGTCGCCGCATAACCGCTTACCGCTGCCCAGATGCGCCCTTGCGTTGAGGAGGGGCTTGTCATGGATAGGGTGGAGAGCGGAACCGAATGCGCGGGCGACCGTTCAGCCCGTATGGCGAAGCTGCTTTATTTCCTGGCCATCATGCTGACGGCCATCGCGCTCGGTGCTGGGCTCGCGCATCTGTTTGAGTTACCCAACAAGATCGGCCTGGGCGCGGAGGACTACCTCACCGTTCAGCGCAACTACGATAACTGGTGGATCGTGGGCCTCATCGTACCGCTCGCGTTTCTGGCCGTTCTCGCCCTCACGATCGCACTGCGCGGCACTGGCGCGCCCTTCGTGCTCGCGCTCGTCGCACTTGTTCTGCTCGTTGGCGAACTTGCCACGTTCTGGGGCTTCACCGCGCCGGTCAATCGCGCCACCGAGAACTGGACCACGCTGCCGGCGAATTGGCAGGAATTGCGCGCACAGTGGGAGTATTCCCACGCCGTGCGTGCCATCCTCTACGTCGTCGCGCTGGGCGCCCTCGTCATGTCCTTGCTCGACTGGCGCGCGGAAGCGTAACGACGTCATAACAATCTCGCGAGCGGCCTTGTAGCGGCCACTCCCGACCGTCAAATTCGGCTGCGATGAATTCGGTCGGGCGCATCCTGTTGCAAGCTCTTGTCCTGGGCGCGCTCGCCAGCGCGCCGGCTTACGCTCAAAGCGAGTTCGCCGGCGAGCGGTTTCCCTATCGCGCCTTCGACCATCTGCCCAAAACGACGATCGCCATTGGCGGCGGCACGCTCGATGTGGGGTTTGCGCCGGGCGCATTCACGCTGCCGCGAAGCGCGCTCATGGCCTGGCTCGAACGATCGGCGAAAGCGGCCTCGGTCTATTTTGGCAAGTTTCCGGTCTCCTCGGCCCGCATCCTGATCGTTCCCGCTCCCGGTAGCGACGTGCAAGGGGGCGCGTCTTGGGGTTTCGGAGGCGCCGCAATCCGGCTCTTTGTCGGCAGCGAGGTGACCGAAGCGGAATTCCGCGATGACTGGGTCGCGGTGCATGAGATGACGCATCTGGCGCAGCCCGACATCCGCGAGCCGCATCTCTGGCTCGCCGAAGGGACCGCCACGTATGTCGAGCCGATCGCGCGGGTCCAGGCCGGTCAGCTGAGCGCGGAAACCATCTGGAGCGACATGGTGCGCGACATGCCCAAAGGCCTGCCGGAGCGGGGCGACCGCGGGCTCGACGGCACGCCCACCTGGGGGCGGACCTATTGGGGCGGGGCGATCTTCTGCCTGATTGCCGACATCGAGATTCGCAAACGGACCGGCAACAAGGCGGGATTGCAGCAAGCGCTGCGCGGCATCGTCGCCGCCGGTGGCACGATGCCCATCGACCGCATTCTCAGGGTGGGCGACAAAGCGACCGGCACGACCGTGCTGACCGATCTCTACGCGAAGATGGGAGCCAAGCCCTACGCGCCGGATCTCGACGCGCTCTGGCGCGACCTCGGCGTCTCGGTGAAAGACGGGCGCGCGGCGTTCGACGACGAGGCTCCGCTCGCGCCGATCCGCCGCGCCATTACCGCGCCGCCGGGCTAAAGTGCCCCGGCGAGAAGTCTGCCTTAGACGGCGTCTTTGGCGGCTTTGACCGGGCGCACCTTCAGCGTCTTGCGCGCGGGCTTCGCCTTGAAGACCGTCGGCTCCTTGGTGAACGGGTTGATGCCCTGGCGCTCTTTGGTGGCCGGTTTCTTGACGACCGTGAATTTGGCAAAGCCCGGGAGCATGAACATGCCGGCCCGTTTCAGTTCCTTGTAGGCGACGCCGGCGAGCGACTCCATGACCGCCTTCACGTCTTTCTTCGCCACCGAGCAGTCGTCGGCGACTTTTTGAATGAGCTCAGATTTCGACATCATGCGCGTGTTCCTCCTTTGCCCGGCCATCAGGCCCCGAATTCTCGCTATGGCCTTCCGGCCATTAGCGCAATCGCGACTTTGCCGCTAACGGACAGACGGCAAAGGCTCAATTCCCCGGAAAATCGCCGATTCGAAGGGATTTGTCAGCAGATTCCCCGGGAATTTTGCGGTGGAAATGCAAATTTCAGCGGAAAAACTGGGGATTCGGGGCGCTTTTGCCCCTCACTCGGCGGCGGCGCGCTTAGCGCCGGCGCCTTTGCCGCGCCGGTCCATGACCTGTTTCAGGTATCGCCCGGTATAGCTCGCCGGGTTCGCGGCGATCTCCTCCGGCGTGCCGATGGCGACGACCTCGCCGCCGGCGTCGCCCCCTTCAGGCCCGAGATCGACGATCCAGTCGGCGGTCTTGATGACTTCGAGATTGTGCTCGATCACCACCACCGTGTTGCCCTGGTCGACCAGCTCGTGCAGCACTTCAAGCAGCTTCGCCACGTCGTGGAAGTGAAGCCCCGTGGTCGGCTCGTCGAGGATGTAGAGCGTGCGGCCCGTGGCGCGGCGCGACAGCTCGCGCGAAAGCTTCACCCGCTGCGCTTCGCCGCCCGAGAGCGTGGTCGCCTGCTGCCCGACATGGATATAGGAGAGGCCGACACGCTTCAGCGTCTCGAGCTTGTCGCGCACGGCCGGAACCGCCTTGAACAGTTCGGCCGCCTCCTCGACCGTCATGTCGAGAACGTCGGCGATCGACTTGCCCTTGAACTTGATTTCGAGCGTCTCGCGGTCGTAGCGCTTGCCCTTGCATACGTCGCAGGTGACGTAGATGTCGGGCAGGAAGTGCATCTCGATCTTGATGACGCCGTCGCCCTGGCACGCCTCGCAGCGCCCGCCCTTGACGTTGAAAGAGAACCGCCCCGGCTTGTAGCCGCGGGTCTTGGCCTCGGGTAGCTCGGCGAACCATTCGCGGATCGGGGTGAAGGCGCCGGTGTAGGTGGCGGGGTTCGAGCGCGGCGTGCGCCCGATCGGCGACTGGTCGATGTCGATGACCTTGTCGAGATGCTCGAGCCCCTCGATCGCCTCGTGCTCGCCCGGCACTTCGCGCGCGCCCGTGAGCTTGCGGGCGACGGCGCGATAGAGCGTCTCGATCAGGAAGGTGGACTTGCCGCCGCCCGAGACGCCGGTGATGCAGGTGAAAAGCCCGAGCGGAATATCGACGGTGATGTTCTTGAGGTTGTTGGCCCGCGCGCCGAGCACCGAGAGCCGCCTGCCCTTGGTCGGCTTGCGCCGTGCCTTGGGCGAGAGGATCTGCTTGAAGCCGGTGAGATACTGCCCGGTGAGACTCTGCGGCGAGGCCATCACCTCATCCGGCGTCCCTTCCGCCACCACCTCGCCGCCATGGATGCCGGCGCCCGGGCCCATATCGACCACATGATCGGCGGTCAGGATCGCTTCCTCGTCGTGCTCCACGACAAGGACGCTGTTGCCCATGTCGCGAAGCGATTTCAGCGTGTCGAGCAGCCGCGCATTGTCGCGCTGATGCAAGCCGATCGAAGGCTCGTCGAGAACGTAGAGGACGCCGGTCAGCCCCGAGCCGATCTGCGAGGCGAGCCTGATGCGCTGGCTCTCGCCGCCCGAGAGCGATCCGCTCGCGCGCGACAGCGTGAGATAATCGAGGCCGACATCGTTGAGGAAATTGAGCCGCTCGCGGATCTCTTTGAGAATGCGCGCGGCGATCTCGTTCTGCTTCGGGGTGAGATGGGAGGGCAGTTCGCCGAACCAGCGCGCGGCCTCCCGGATCGACATGTCCGTGACTTGGCCGATATGGAGGCCAGCGACCTTCACCGCCAGGGCCTGCGGCTTCAAGCGGTAGCCGCCGCAGACCTGGCAGGGATGGTTCGACTGGAAGCGCGACAGCTCGTCGCGCACCCAGGAGGACTCGGTCTCGCGCCAGCGCCGCTCGATATTGGTGATGACGCCTTCGAACGGCTTCGTGGTCGAGTAGTGGCGCACGCCGTCGTCGTAGGTGAAGGTGATCTCGTCGTCGCCCGAGCCGTAGAGCACCACGTCACGGAAGGCTTTGGGCAGGCTCTTCCACGGCTTGGTCATGGGCTGGCGATAGGCGCGGCCGAGCGCTTCCAGCGTCTGCTGGTAATAGGGCGAGGTGGCGCTGGTGCGGGCCCACGGGGCGATCGCGCCGCGGGCGAGGCTCAAGCTCTCGTCGGGGACGACGAGATCGGGCTCGAAGAAGAGCTCGGTGCCCAGCCCGTCGCAAGCCGGGCAGGCGCCGTAGGGATTGTTGAAGGAGAACAGCCGGGGCTCGATTTCCTCGATGGTGAAGCCGGAAACGGGGCAGGCGAATTTCGCCGAGAAGATGATCCGCTCGCCGGCACTTTCGGCGAACTCGATGGCGGCGATGCCGTCGGAGAGTTGCAGCGCCGTCTCGAAGCTGTCGGCAAGCCGCGCCGCGAGATCGGGCCGCACCACGATGCGGTCCACGACCACGTCGATGTCGTGCTTGACCTGCTTGTCGAGCGCAGGCACCTCCGCGATCTCGTGGAAACGCCCGTCGACCTTGACGCGCTGGAAGCCCTTCTTCTGCAGTTCGGCGAAGTCCTTGCGATATTCGCCCTTCCGCCCCCGCGCGATCGGGGCGAGCAGGTAGAGCCGCGTGCCTTCCGCGAGCGCGAGCACCCGGTCCACCATCTGGCTCACGGTCTGGCTCTCGATCGGGAGCCCGGTTTCCGGCGAGTAGGGGATGCCGACCCGGGCGAACAGCAGGCGCATATAGTCGTAGATCTCGGTGACGGTGCCGACCGTCGAGCGCGGGTTCCGCGAGGTCGTCTTCTGCTCGATGGAGATCGCCGGCGACAGACCCTCGATATGGTCCACGTCCGGCTTCTGCATCATGTCGAGGAACTGGCGCGCATAGGCCGAGAGCGACTCGACATAGCGCCGCTGGCCCTCGGCATAGATCGTGTCGAAGGCGAGCGAAGACTTGCCCGAGCCTGACAGACCGGTGATGACGACGAGCTTCTCGCGGGGGAGGTCGAGCGCGATGTTCTTGAGATTGTGCTCGCGCGCGCCGCGGATGGAGATGAATTTGGAGGTCATTCTAGGGGCAATGTCGGGCCGAAACCCGCTCCCCGCAAGGGGTTCGCGTAACGCGTTCTCCACAGGTTGAAGCGGAGACGCAGGCGGAAGCGGCCGCGCCTAGCGTGACGGGAGGGCGAATCTCAGGCCTTAATGCCCGGCCATGACGCTCACCCCCGCCAGGACCACCCTCATCGTCGCCGGCATCATCCTCGCCGCCGCTCTTGCCCTCTATCTGATGGGCCATCCGCTCATCTGCAAATGCGGCTATGTGAAGCTCTGGCACTTCGACGTCTTGAGCGCGGAGAACTCCCAGCACCTGATCGACTGGTACACGCCCTCCCACCTCATTCACGGCTTTCTGTTCTATTGGGCGCTCTGGCTCTTTTCGCGCTTCCTGCCGCTCTCGTTCGCCATGCGGCTCATCTCGGCCGTCGCCATCGAAGCGACATGGGAAGTGGTCGAGAACACCGACTTCGTCATCAATCACTATCGCGAGATGACGATCTCCCTCGATTACTACGGCGACAGCGTCATCAATTCGGTGAGCGATGTTCTCGTCATGGTGCTCGGATATTTCATGGCGGCGCGTCTTCCGGTCTGGCTCACCGTGACCATCGCCATCGCGCTCGAACTCTTCGTCGGCGCGATGATCCGCGACAACCTCACGCTCAACGTGCTGAGTTTCGTATGGCCGGTCGATGCGGTCCTCGACTGGCAGCAGCGACGCTAACAAGCGCTCAAGTAGCGAAGCGGTAGCGCAAAGACAAAGCGCTCAAGTAGCGAAGCGGTAGCGCAAAGATAAAGCGCTCAAGTAGCGAAGCGGTAGCGCAAAGACAAAGCGCTCAAGCTGCGGCCGACGCTCAAATCCGGATCTCGACTCCGAACACCATCCTCAGGATGAGCCAGAGATAGACCGCGACCGTCGGATAGAAGGTGATGCCGAAGCCGAAGGCCCGCACGTAAGGGTTATAGTGGTAGCCGACCCAGAACAGCATGCGCCCGAGAAAGAAGAGCGCTGTCAGCACGACCAGGGCGCGCGCCTCCTGCGGCGGGCAGTAGAGGGCCAATCCAGCATTGCCGATGAAATAGAGGATGAACTGTTCGACCGTGTTGAGAATGAACCGGTTGTTGATGTCCACCGCCGAATTCGGCTTCGGCACGCGGCCGACGAACATCGACGGATCGAGGCGCTGGGCGGCGACGATACAGATGGCGAGCACCGCCGGCAGAATGGCGACGACCGCGTCCTTGATGACGAGGGCGATGCGGTCGCCGACGCTCCACTCGGTCGGCACCCAGTCCCAAACGAGTTTGGCGGTGAGGAAGAAGGCGGCCGAGAACAGCCAATTCCCGACCAGGACGAAAATGAAGGGCCACTGCCGCTCGGTGAAGCCGAGGTGCCGGGCATGCGGATGGCGCCGCAGCTCGGTGCGGCGCTTGTGCGCGTGACGCTGCTCGACTGGCCTCTGCATTCGGTCCCTTCCCGAATCTCCGGCCTTTTGCCGGTAAGCCATCGGCGCGGTTGCCGCAAGTCTCATTATCGCGAGGGCTGGACAAGGGGTTAAAGCTAGGCTGGACACGTGAGAACAAAACGTGTACAAATCGCCAAAGCCCTCGATCTGTGGACATGTTCTTTGGCGTGTGGCAGGCCGCGCCACGAGGGCGCTAGATTGGGCGGTCTTAAAGCCAAGCCAAGCCCCGCGGAGGTCTCATCTCATGGCCGGATCGGTCAACAAGGTCATTCTCGTCGGCAATCTCGGCGCCGACCCTGAAGTCCGCCAAACCCAGGATGGGCGGCCGATCGTCAATCTGCGGCTGGCCACTAGCGAAAACTGGCGCGACAAGGCGACCGGCGAGCGGCGCGAAAAGACCGAGTGGCACCGCGTGGTGATATTCAACGAGAACCTCGCTCGCGTCGCCGAGCAATATCTGAAGAAGGGCTCGAAGGTTTACATCGAGGGCCAGCTTCAGACGCGCAAATGGCAGGACCAGTCCGGCCAGGACCGCTACTCGACCGAAGTCGTTCTGCAGCAATACCGCGGCGAGCTCACCATGCTCGACGGCAAGCGCGACAGCACGGGCGAGAGCGACCAGCGCAACGGCGACTTTGGACGCTCAGGCCCGTTTCCTGGCGCCGGCGGCAAGTCGAGCTCCTTCGACAAGGAGCTCGACGACGAGATCCCGTTCTGACGATCGCCAGTCGGATCTACCAATCGCCAGATGATAGTTCCCCAAACCTCCCCCTCGTGGGGAGGTCGGCGCGCAATATGCGCGCCGGGTGGGGGCGCCTCTCTCAGATCACCCCACCCGCTCGGCCTTTGGCCTCGCCGCCCTCCCCATCAAGGGGAGGGATGGTCTCAGGATAAGAGAGAGCCCGGCCGATCCTGACGATCGGCCGGGCTCAATGCTCCCAGCGTCTTACAGCTTACTGGGGAGCAAGCTTAGTTTGCGGTCTCTCCGCCGAGATCCTCGCGGTCATCTTTGGCCGCGCCAACGGTGACCTCCTGCTCCGCGAGCGTCTGATAGTCCGGCGCCGCGCCGAGAACCTCCTTGTTCACGTCGGCGATGATCTTGACGCTATCATTCTCATCGCGCGCGAGCTTCAGATCCTCGAAGCGCAAGGCCACGTCCTTTTGGCCGATGCCGAGAAAGCCGCCGCTGCCAACCAGCGCGGCGACGATCTTGCCATCCCGGTCGGTGACGAGGTCGTTGATGTCGCCGACGATCTCGTCCTGTGCGTTATAGACCGTGTGCCCGATGAGATTGCTCGCGAGCCAATCGTCGCTGGCCTGTTTTGCGAGGAACTGCGGGCCGCCGGACACTTCAGCCGATTTCGGCGCGGCCGGCTCCATCGGTTCCGGCGCCTGCGAGGATTGAGCCGGCGCCACGGCATCGCCGCCCGGTTCGATCGATTGGGGCGCCTGCGAGGACTGAGCCGGCGACGCGGCATCGCTACCCGGCTCCGCGGGCGCGGGAATTGCCTGCGAGGAGTCGCCGGGGATCGGCGCTGCCGGATCGGCCGGCTGGGCCGGATCGGGCATCACCTCCGGAATTTGCGACGGCGCATTGACGGCGGGCGGAGTCTGTCCCTCGTCGGAGGGGGGCAGATCCTGCTGCGCCATGGCAGGCGCGAGACCCAAGAAGAGGCCTACTGCCGTGGTTGTCAGGAATCGGTTCATGGTTTCGCTCCGTGTTTTCTCAATGGGGTTGGGGGTGATCGCGGGGCGATCGGGCCGAGGCCGGGTGGCCTCTGACCGAGTGCAGGTACAACGCCTCGGCAACCGGTTCGTTCCCCAATTTCGCCTTAGGCGCTATACTCCGTAGGCTGATAAATACGCCCGGGTGAGCCTGGTTAAACCCGCCTGTTGATGACCCTCTAAGACATTGAATAATTTGAGGAATAAAGAGCTCGCGCGGACATCAGCGGGGTTGCGAAAGCGCGCCCAAATCAGCTATAGAAAGTTTGTCTTTCGGTCATCGTTCGGGCGTCGCGCGAGGATGGTTCGTTCCGTCCCGCCGCCCGCTTCGTGGCCGGCCGTCACGTCTTTAGAACAGGTTTTCTCCTCACTTGGCTGACGACGACAAGCCAGAAGTCGAGGGCCCGGCGCCCTCCGACATCAGACCCATCTCGCTGATCGACGAGATGAAGCGCTCCTATCTCGATTACGCCATGAGCGTGATCGTGTCGCGCGCGCTTCCCGACGTGCGCGACGGGCTGAAGCCCGTGCATCGCCGCATCCTCTATTCGATGCACGAGAACAATTACACGCCCGACCGCGCCTACAACAAATCGGCGCGCGTCACCGGCGACACGATGGGTAAGTATCACCCCCACGGCAATCAGGCGATTTACGACGCGCTGGTCAGGCTCGCGCAGGATTTCTCCATGCGGCTGCCGATCATCGACGGGCAGGGCAATTTCGGTTCCGTTGACGGCGATCCGCCCGCGGCCGAGCGCTATACCGAGGTGAGGCTCGCGCGCCCCGCCGTGGCGCTCTTGGACGATCTCGAGAACGACACCGTCGATTTCCAGCCGAACTACGACGGACGCGAGAAAGAGCCGGTGGTCCTGCCGGCCAAGTTTCCCAACCTCCTGGTGAACGGCGCCGGCGGCATCGCCGTCGGCATGGCGACCAACATCCCGCCCCACAATCTCGGTGAGGTGATCGACGCATGTTTCGCCTATCTCGACAATCCCGCCATCGGCATGGACGAGCTGGTCGAGATCGTTCCCGGGCCCGATTTTCCGACCGGCGGCCTCATCCTCGGACGCTCGGGCATCCGCGCCGCCTATCACAAGGGCCGCGGTTCAATTCTCATGCGCGGCCGCGTGGCGACCGAAACCGTCCGCAAGGAGCGCGAGGCGCTCGTCATCACCGAGATTCCCTATCAGGTGAACAAGGCGGCGATGGTCGAGAAGATCGCCGAACTGGTGCGCGAGAAGAAGATCGAGGGCATCGCCGACATTCGCGACGAGTCCGACCGCCAGGGCATGCGCGTCGTCATCGAGTTGAAGCGCGACGCCATGGCCGACGTGGTGCTGAACCAGCTCTATCGCTTCTCGCCGCTGCAATCGACCTTCGGCGCCAACATGGTCGCGCTGATCGGCGGCAAGCCCGAGCAGCTCACGCTCAAGGACATGGTCCGCGCCTTCACCGAGTTCCGCGAGGAGGTGATCGGCCGCCGCATCAAGTTCCTGTTGCGCAAGGCTCGCGACCGCGCCCATGTCCTCGTCGGCCTTGCCATCGCCGTCGCCAATATCGACGAGGTCATCGCCGTGATCCGCAAAGCGCCCGATCCCGCCACGGCGCGCGAGCAATTGATGGCCCGGGACTGGCCGGCGTCCGACGTGGTCGCGCTGGTCGAACTGATCGCCGATCCCCGTCACAAGGTCTCGGCCAAAGGCACCTACCGCCTCTCCGACGAGCAGGCCCGCGCCATTCTCGACCTCCGCCTGCAGCGGCTGACCGCGCTCGGACGCGACGAGGTCGCCGACGAGCTGAAGTCGCTCGGCGAGCAGATCACCGACTATCTCAATATCTTGCGCTCGCGCGCCCGCATCGTCGCGATCATCAAGGACGAGCTCGGCGCCATCAAGACCGCGTTCAATACGCCGCGCCGCACCGAGATCCTCGAGATGGAAGGCGAGGTGGATGACGAGGACCTCATCCAGCGCGAGGACATGGTCGTCACCGTCAGCCACAAGGGCTACATCAAGCGCGTGCCGCTCTCCGCCTATCGCGCCCAGCGCCGCGGCGGCAAGGGTCGCGCCGGCATGGCGACGCGCGAGGAGGATTTCGTCACCCGCATCTTCATCGCCAACACCCACACCCCGGTGCTGTTCTTTTCCTCGCGCGGGATGGCCTACAAGATGACGGTGTGGCGCCTGCCGGTCGCGGCGCCTCAGGCCCGCGGCAAGGCGCTCGTCAATCTCTTGCCGCTCGACAAGGACGAGACCATCACCACCATCTTGCCGCTGCCCGAGGACGAAGCGTCGTGGGAGAAGCTCGACGTGATGTTCGCCACCAATTACGGCAGCGTGCGCCGGAACAAGCTCTCCGATTTCATCGAAGTGCGCCAGAACGGCAAGATCGCCATGCGGCTCGATGCCGGCGACCGCATCGTCGGGGTCGATGTGTGCGGCGAGAACGACGACGTGCTGCTCACCTCCGCCGATGGCCAGGCGATCCGCTTCCCCGTCGTCGATGTGCGCGTGTTCAAGGGCCGCGAGTCGCCGGGCGTGCGCGGCCTCAAGCTCGAGCGCGGCGACCAGGTCATCTCCATGGCGATCCTCGGCCATGTCGAAGCCTCGCCGGCCGAGCGCACCGCCTATGTCCGGCAGGCCAACACCATCCGCCGCGGCGGCGCCGATTTCGAGGACGTCGAAGCCGAGAGCAGCGAGACGGTGGTGCTGAGCACCGAGCGTTACGCCGAACTCAGCGCCCACGAGCAATTCGTGCTGACGGTCTCGGAGAACGGCTTCGGCAAGCGCACCTCGGCCTACGAGTACCGCATCTCGGGCCGTGGCGGCAAAGGCATCATCGCCATGGTCGTGAACCAGCGGAACGGCAAGTTGATCGCGTCCTTCCCCGTCGAGGAGACCGACCAGATCATGCTCGTCACCGATGGCGGCCAGCTCATCCGCGTTCCGGTGCAGGATATCGGCATCATGGGACGCTCGACCCAAGGCGTGATCGTGTTCTCGACCGCCGAGAGCGAGCGCGTGGTCTCGGTCGAGCACATCTCGGAAGAGAACGGGGAAGAGACCGGGGATGAGAACGGGGGCGAGAACGGGGACGAGAACGGGGGCGAGGGGGAAGCGGAGGAACCGGCCTAGCTTGCTTCTTTGGGTCCGGCGCGGGCCCAATAACGCCTTGCCCAGCGCGGGCTTGCGCGGCTAGAAGGTGCCTCGCGCGGCCGGGAGCCTTGCGACCTCGGGAAGGGTCGCGACCGTCGCGCATGGGTCCGGTGTTATGCGCGTAGGTCTTTATCCCGGCAGCTTCGATCCCGTGACCCATGGCCATGTCGATGTCGTGCGCCGGGCGGCGCATCTCGTCGATCGGCTCGTCATCGCCATCGGCGCCCACCACGACAAGCATGCTCTTTTCACCGCCAAGGAGCGGGTGAAGCTGGCGACCGAGGTTCTTGGGCCCGTGTCACGCAAGGCCGGCCTCGAGCTCGAAGTCACGACCTACGACAATCTGACCGTCGATGCGGCCAAGGCGGCCCGAGCCGCCGTCGTCATCAGGGGTCTGCGCAACGCCGACGATTTCGATTACGAGATGCAGATGGCGGGCATGAACCACGCGCTCGCGCCCGGGATCGAAACCGTGTTCCTCGCGGCCTCGCCCGATACCCGCCATATCGCGGCGAGCCTCGTCCGCCAGATTGCCGCAATGGGGGGTGACGTTTCGCCCTTCGTGCCGCCGGTTGTCGCCACCGCGCTTAAGAAGAAGTTTGCCCGCTAATCCGGTTTCCGAACCCGTTTCCAAGGAGGCGTCATGAGACTTCAGGTCAGTTCTGCGTTAGCCGCGCTTGCGCTTGGTCTTGTCGTGTGGCAGAGCGCCGCGGGCGCCGGCAACCTCTCCGATCCCGCCGCGCTCAGCGCCGAGGCCCCGGCGGTCTACCAGGCGAAATTCGACACGAGCAAAGGCCCGTTCGTGATCGAGGTGCATCGCGACTGGGCGCCGCGCGGCGCCGATCGCTTCTACAATCTGGTCAAGAACGGTTTTTTCGACAACGCGCGCTTCTTCCGCGTGATCGAGGGCTTCATGGTGCAGTTCGGCATCAACGGCGATCCCAAAATCGCCGGCGCCTGGCGCGACGCCGACATCAAGGACGATCCCGTAAAGCAAAGCAATGAGCGCGGCACGATCACCTTCGCCACCGCCGGACCGAACACGCGCACGACCCAGGTGTTCATCAATTTCGCCGACAACGCCCCGCTCGATGGCCAGGGCTTCTCGCCCTTCGGCAAGGTCGTGTCCGGCATGGAGGTGGTGGACTCGCTCTATGGCGGCTACGGCGAAGGCGCCCCGAACGGGAACGGACCCGACCAGGGCCGCATTCAGAGCCAAGGCAACGCCTATCTCGAACAGGACTTCCCCAAGCTCGATTTCATCAAGACGGCGACGATCGCGCAATAGCGCGAGACCGCACGGAGGATCGCCAACATGGCAAAACCCGAGGACACGCTCATCATCGAAACGACCAAGGGCCGCGTGACGGTCGCGATGCGGCCCGACCTTGCCCCCAATCATGTCGCCCGCATCAAGGAACTTGCGCGTGAGGGCTTCTACGACGGCGTCGTATTCCACCGCGTGATCGACGGCTTCATGGCCCAGACCGGAGACCCGACCGGATCGGGCATGGGTGGCTCGGGCAAGAAGCTCCGCGCCGAGTTCAGCGCCGAGCCGCATACGCGCGGCGCCGTGTCGATGGCGCGGGCGCAATCGCCCGATTCCGCCGATAGCCAGTTCTTCATCTGCTTCGATGACGCGAGCTTTCTCGACAAGAAATACACGGTATGGGGCCGCGTGATCGAGGGCATGGAGAATGTCGACAAGATCAATCGCGGCGAGCCGCCGGCCGCGCCCGACAAGATCGTCTCCGCCCGCATCGCCTCCGATGCCAAGTCATGACGCGAAAAGAGCCAGCCATGTCGCTCCAAGCCTTGTCGCTCACATTGGTCGCGCTTCTTGCCGGCGGACTGATCGCGCTCCAGGCGCCAATCAATGCCGAGGCGGCCTCGCGTCTCGGCCACCCGGTCGCGGCTGCCGCGCTCTCGTTCTGCGTCGGGACCACGGCGCTCGTTGTTCTCACGCTGCTCCTTGCCCGCCACAGCGCGCAGCTTGAGACGCTGAAATCGCTCCCGCTCTATATGCTGATCGGCGGCGGCCTGCTCGGCGCCATCTACGTGACGGTCAACATCATGCTCGCGCCGCGCATCGGCATTGCCGCGCTGATGGCGCTCGGTATCGCCGGGCAGCTTTTCACCGCGCTCCTGATCGACCGGTTCGGTCTGTTCGAGCTGGTCGAGCGGGGCCTGACCGTGGGCCGCGTCAGCGGCGCGCTGCTGGTGCTGGTCGGCGCGCTGATGGTGCGCTCGCTTTAACGCCGCCTTCGTTGCGTACCGATCTCTTCGACTTTCACCTGCCGGAGGAGCTGATCGCGCTGCGTCCCGCGGTCCCGCGCGACGCGGCGCGGCTCCTCCTCGTCGAGCCGCCCGCCACCCCGGACATTGCCGACCGGATGGTGCGCGACCTGCCGGCGCTACTTCTTCCTGGCGATGCGCTCGTCTTCAACGACACCAAGGTCATCCCCGCCGAGCTCGACGGCGTGCGGCGCCGCGATGAGGTGGCGGCCAAGGTCGCCGTCACGCTGATTGAAAGACTGGGGCCCGATCGCTGGCAGGCTTTTGCCAGGCCGGCGAAACGGCTCAACGCCGGCGATCGCATCGCGTTCGGCGAAAGCGACGAAACGTGTCTTGCTTGTAGCCTCGCCGCGACTGTCGCGTCGCGCGGGAAAGACGGCGAAGCGACGCTCGTCTTCGATCTCACCGGCCCGGCTCTCGATCAGGCGATCCACAGCCTCGGCAACATGCCGCTCCCGCCTTACATCGCCTCGCGCCGTCACGCCGACGCGAAAGATCGCAGCGACTACCAGACGGTGTTCGCGCGCGAGGAGGGGGCGGTCGCCGCGCCCACCGCAGGGCTTCATTTCACTGACCAATTGCTCCGCGCGATCGCCCATCGTGGCATTTCCGAGCATTTCGTCACGCTTCACGTCGGCCCCGGCACCTTCCTGCCGGTGAGGTCGGCGGATACGAAAGATCATCGCATGCATGCCGAGCACGGCGCGGTCTCGGCCGAAACCGCGGGCGCCTTGAATGAAGTGAAGGCGAGGGGCGGGCGAATCGTCGCCGTCGGCACGACCTCTCTCCGGCTTCTGGAAAGCGCGGCGGGTAACGACGGACGGCTCCGGCCCTTCGACGGCGAGACCAGCCTCTTCATCACCCCGGGCTATCGCTTCCGATTCGTCGATCGCCTCTTGACCAACTTCCATTTGCCGCGCTCAACCCTGTTCATGCTGGTGGCCTCGTTCTCAGGGCTCGATCTCATGAAGCGCGCCTACGCCCACGCCGTCGCGCAACGCTATCGCTTCTATTCGTACGGCGATGCCTGCCTGTTGGGCCCAGCGGGGAGCGAGCCATGACGGTACGTTTCTCCTTCGAGGTTACGGCGCGGGACGGACTGGCGCGGGTGGGCGCGATCGCGACGCCGCGCGGGGCGGTGCGAACGCCCGCCTTCATGCCGGTCGGCACCGGCGCCACGGTCAAAGCCATGTTTCCCGAAGACGTCGCGGCTACGGGCGCCGACATTCTGCTAGCCAATACCTATCACCTCATGCTCCGCCCCGGCGCGGAGCGCATCGCCAAGCTCGGCGGGCTCCACCGCTTCATGCATTGGGAGAAGCCGATCCTGACCGATTCCGGCGGCTATCAGGTGATGTCGCTGGCGAAGCTTCGCCGCATCGGCGAGGAGGGCGTGACCTTTCAGTCGCATATCGACGGCGCGGAGGTGAGCTTGAGTCCCGAGCGCGCCATCGAAGTGCAATGTCTGCTCGGCGCCGACATTCAGATGGTGCTCGACGAGTGCACGCCCTTTCCGGCCACGCGCGAGGAGGCGCAAAGTTCGCTCGACCTGTCGCTGCGCTGGGCCGAGCGCAGCAAGGCCGCGTTCGCCCGTCGCGCCAAGCCGGGCCAAGCCTTGTTCGGCATCGTGCAGGGCAGCGTCTATCCCGATCTTCGCGAGCGAAGCGCCCGCGCGCTCATGGCGGCCGGGTTCGACGGCTACGCCATCGGCGGCCTTGCCGTGGGGGAAGGGCAGGCGGCGATGCTCGACATGGTGAAGGTCACGGCGGCTATCCTGCCGCAGGACCGGCCGCGCTATCTCATGGGGGTGGGCACGCCCCGGGATTTGCTGCTTGCGATCGCGCGCGGCATCGACATGTTCGATTGCGTGATGCCGACCCGCTCGGGCCGCCATTGCCAGGCCTTCACCTGGGGCGGCAAGCTCAATCTACGCAATGCCCGCCATGCCGAGGACGCAACGCCGCTTGATCCCGAAAGCGCTTGTCCCGCCGCGCAATACGAGCGCGCCTATCTCCATCATCTGGTGAGGTCGGGCGAGGCCCTTGGCGCCATGCTCCTCAGCTACGCCAACGTTCAGTTCTATCAGGAGCTGATGGCGCGGGCCCGCGAAGCGATCGCGCAAGGAAGCTTCGCAGGCTTCGCCGAGGAGGTCTGCCGGCGCTACGCGACGGCAAGCGAAAGCGAGGAGGGCTAGGCCGCGCGGGCCCGCGTCATTGCGTTGCGATGTCCGAAGCGGGGCCCGCTTTCGCTTCGCCGACCGCCTTCCTCTCGCGCGCGAGCAGATAAAGTCCCGACACGATCACGACCGCGGCGCCCGAGAGCGTCCACAGCGTCGGCACGTCGCCGAACACGAGAAGGCCGAGCGACGACATCCAAATCAGTCCGAGATAGATGAAGGGCGCGAGCACGGGAGCAGGCGCCTCGCGATGGGCGAGGATCAGGAACCAATGCCCGAGCCCGCCCCAGAACCCGAGCGAGGCGAGCAGCAGCGTTTGGAAGCCATCCGTCGGCCATTGCCAGGCCGCAAGCGCAGGGACCGCGAGCACGATCACGCCGGCGAGCGGGGTGTAGGTCTGCGTCACGGTCGCCGGGTCGAACGCCGCGAGATAGCGGGTTGCGATGTTGTAGACCGCGTAACCCAGCGTCGCGACAAGCGCGATCAACATGGCCCAGTGCACCGAGCCGATGCCGGGATGCATCACCAGCAGCACGCCGAAGAAGCCCGCGATGATGGCCAACATGCGATGCCAGCCGACCCACTCGCCGAGCAGCGGCCCGGCGAGCCCTGCGACCAAAAGCGGCGTGAGAAAGAAGATGGTGATGGTTTGGTCGAGTTGGAGATAGCGGAGTGCAAGAAAGTTGAAACCCGTCGTCACCACCATCAGCCCCGAGCGAAGAATCTGAATCATCGGTTTCGCCGAACGGAGCGAGGGCGTGAAGGCCAACGGCCATAGCGCGACGGCGCTGAACACGACATGACCAACGAACCGGAGCCATGACACCTCGATGACCGGCACGCCGTGGTTGACGATGAGAGATTTGCCGGTGGCATCGAGGGCGGCGAAACAAAGAGTGGCGAGCGCCATGAAACCGATCGCTCTCACGCGATGATTTTCATCGGTGCGGGGTAGGGCGCGCGCGCGGGGAGTCATGGGAGGCGTTTCTGCATCAATCTTTGCCAAAAGGCCATCGGCGGTTAAGGTCGCGCGGGTTACGCTCGCGGGATCGATCGGGAAGGAGGAGATCTTGGCTGACGTTCGCGCGATGTGCGCCATAGGCCAGCGCGGCCAACTCGGGCTGAAGGGCAGGCTTCCCTGGGAAGGCAACAAGGGCCGCGAATATGTCGCCGACGTGGCGCGGTTCTTCGAGGTCACGCGCGGGCATGTCATTATCGCGGGACCGATCACGGTCGCCTCGATTCCGGCCTTCGCCTATGAGGACCGAACCATCTGCGAGATTCGCTCGAACAATCCTCCAGCCGAAGTGCTGGCTTGGTTCCCCAACCGGGTCGTCTATGTCGGGGGCGGTCCGCCGGTGTGGCAAACTTACGCGCCCTTCATCCACCATTGGGACATCACCCGGCTGCCCTATGACGGCGAAGCCGACCGCTGGTTCGATCCCGCCTGGCTCGTAGCCTCGAAAAATGGGGCGTGAGCGGCGTGCGGAACGGCCGAATCTTCGTTTGAATTGAAGCCCGCCGGGGCTACCATGTTGAGGGCACCGGCTTTCTCGCTATTTCCTTTGCCTTCGAGAGACCCAATTTTTCATTCAGGGCTAATGCCATGTCGCCCCGGAAGGACCGCGAGAAGGTGGCTGCGAAGACCATGAAAGAGCCGGAGTTCACTGCCGAGCAGATCGGTTGGCGCTTTGCGCTCGGCACGGTCATCATAGTGGGGAGCTACGCCGCCTGGCCGCTCATCCCCGTTGTGCTCGCCGCCGATCTCGCCCCCGGCGTCAAGGCTGCGCTGTCCGGGCTGTTCGGCGCCACGCCCTTCCTTTCCAAGCTCGTTGCCATCGCGCTGATGGGCCGCCCCGCCTATTACTTCCTCAAGCGCACGGTCTATAGCCGGCTGCGGCGTCAGGACCGCCCAACCGACTAGCCCGCTCGATACCTCGGCAAAAAGGGCCCCGGCTTGAGACCGGCGCCCTTTGCACGAGAGTGCTGTGAGACCCCTATAAGGGCTGCTTAGTAGGGAGGATAAGGCGCGCAATAGTCCCAGTAGCCCCGGTATCCGTACGGATCCGACCAGTACCAGCACAGGCCCGGGGCCGGTGCCGGAGGCGCGATGCCGATCGCTGCCGTCGTCAGGATCGAGCCGAGAACGACGCCGCCGAAGAACTGGCCGTAATAGGGTCGCGGCTTCCATGTCCGCACATAGAACTTATTCTTGTTCCAGTATTTGTTAGAGTAATTCTTGTTCCAGTTCTTGTTCCAGTTCTTGTTCGGGTTGGTCCAGTTGTTGTTGTTCCAGTTCTTGTTCCAATTCTTGTTTCCCTTGTTGTTCCAGTTCTTTTTGTTGTTCCAGGGGTTGTCAGCCAGGACAATGGGGGCATCGGCTTTGCTCGCCGGCACGGCACCCTCATCGCCCAATTGCAATTGAGGAGCCGCTCCCACGCCGCCAAGCGAAATTCCGGGCTCTCCTTCGCCAACACCGGCAAGAGCCGGTAGCGAGAGCGTCGATAGGCCGAGCCCGACGATGACGGCGAGTCCGAGCCGCAGCGGTGAAATTTCAGTAGAGATCATGGGTTTTCCCTCCGAGAATCGCGCCTTGAGGACTCAATCGCAAGCCATGGTGGCAGATCTGAGACCGGCGGATTTGCCTCTTCCGGCGTCAAAACGCGACGCCAAGCCTGTGCTTGGAACCGTTTCGCGCAATTGCCGTTTGGCCGAAAGAGGGGAACCAATCAGCATGCGCTTCTTCAGGGTGTGGACACACCGAAATCCAGACAGCATCTTCGGCCCGGCTTCGAGCCCGGTCATCCGTAACGGTTCGTTCCTTTGCTTCGAGAGCGAGGAAAAGGCGCG
>DASTKZ010000149.1:0-6196 GCA_035715445.1 Methyloceanibacter sp. | reverse complement strand
GCCGACCGGCTCCCCAGCGTCGCTCCCGACCTTGCCAAGGGCCGCGCCGTGGTCGCCCATCTCGGCAGCGGCGCTTCGATGTGCGCCATTTCTGGCGGGAAGAGCGTGGAATGCACCTTGGGTTTCACCGCGCTCGACGGCCTGCCGATGGGAACCAGACCGGGCCAGCTCGACCCTGGGATCATCCTCTATTTGCTGGATCAAAAAGGGATGAGCGCGAAGGACGTGGAGCGCTTTCTCTACAGCGAATGCGGCCTTAAAGGGCTTTCCGGGATCAGCAACGACGTTCGCGATCTGCTCGAAAGCCAAGATCCTCGGGCCAAGCTTGCGCTCGACCACTTCGTCTATCGCATCGCCCTTGCGGCGGGGATGCTCGCTTCTGCCATGGGCGGCATCGACGGCTTGGTTTTCACCGCGGGCATCGGCGAGAACGCGCCCCGCATTCGCGAAGCTGTCGTCAAGCACCTCGCTTGGCTTGGGCTCGAGCTCGACGCTGAGGCGAATGCCAAAGGCGGTCCGCGCATCTCGCGGGAAGGCTCTCGCGTCGCGTGCTACGTGATCCCGACCGACGAGGAACTCATGATCGCCCGCCATACGCTCCATGTCCTGCGATCGCAGGCCACCAACATCTCCAGGGAGAAGTCTGCATGATCGATGTCACCGCTCTGCCGCTGCTGAAGGGCAAGAAGGCGCTCATTACCGGCATCGCCAACGACCAGTCGATCGGCTATGGCTGCGCCAAAGCCTTTCGCGCCCTCGGCGCCGACGTTGCGATGACCTACCGCAACGAAAAGGCGAAAAAATTCGTCGAGCCTCTCGCCAAGGAACTTGAAGCGTCGATCTTCATGCCGCTCGATCTCCAGACCGAGGGGTCTTTGGAGGCCATATTTGCGCAGATCGAAAAGCAGTGGGG
The DNA here is from genome assembly GCA_035715445.1 of Methyloceanibacter sp. GTDB lineage: Bacteria > Pseudomonadota > Alphaproteobacteria > Rhizobiales > Methyloligellaceae > Methyloceanibacter. Next base: position 5,283 of record DASTKZ010000149.1, on the reverse strand, counting down.
TGAGCTCGACATTTGCGTCCATTCGATCGCCTTCGCTCCCAAAGCCGACCTGCAGGGCCGCGTCGTGGACTGCTCGAAAGAGGGCTTCCTCACCGCGATGGAAATCTCCTGCTGGTCGTTCATCCGCATGGCGAAGCTCGCCGAGCAGCTGATGAAGGACGGCGGCACCATTTCCACCATGACTTATTACGGCTCACAGATGGTGGTCGAGAACTACAACATCATGGGACCGGTGAAAGCGGCCCTGGAATCAGCCGTGCGCTATCTCGCCGCCGAGCTCGGCCCCAAGGGCATCAGGGTCCATGCCATCTCGCCCGGACCGTTGAAGACCCGCGCCTCGTCAGGCATCACCGACTTCGATGAGCTGATCGCCAAGGCCCAGGCGAAGGCGCCAACGCGAAGCCTGGTTTCGATCGAGGATGTCGGGGTCGCCGTGGCGTTTCTCTCCATGAACGGAGCCAAGCTGATGACCGGCGAGACCCTCTACATCGACGGCGGCTATCACATCATCGACTGAGAACGCGCCGTGGTCGATTTCAGCAACTATTTGGCCCACGACAAGCTGAAAGACGGCACAGAGGTCACGGTTCGCGCCATCCGTCGTGACGACGGTCCGGCGATCCTTAAGGCTTTCACTGAACTTGACACCGAGTCGATCTACCGGCGCTTTTTCAGCCCCAAAAAGGAGCTGTCGGATGCCGAGCTCAAGCAGCTCACTGACGTAGACTTCCAGAGCGTGATGGCCCTGGTGGCGACCGCGCTTGAGGACGGTGCTGAGATTCTGCTGGGCGGTGGGCGTCTCGCCAAAGAGGGAGGCGACCAGCCGCAAAGCGCCGAGTTTGCCTTCCTCACCGCGGGCGCTCAACGCGGACGTGGCATCGCAAGTCTCTTGCTTCGGCATCTCACGATTCTCGGCCGAGAGGCCGGATTATCGCGTCTCGAAGCCGATGTCCTTTGTGAAAATCAAGCCATGCTGAATGTGTTTCGGCGCAGCGGACTGCCCCTCTTGCAGCGTCGCGAGGGAAACGTCATTCACGTGGCGCTCGCGCTTCGCGACCCCTCGAATTCCGCTCGTGACGCCGGGCTCAGAACTTCTCCTTGATCCAGCGCCGGTCTTTGATTGTTGCCTCGTCGTCATACGCCCCCTTCTTGTTACGGCTCGGCAGATTTATCTTTTCGCGCTTCGGTGCCTTGTAGGGAATCAAGCCGAGAAAGTGCGACAAGAGGTTGAGGCGCGCGCTCTTCTTGTCATCTGAGCGCAAAATATACCACGGCGCAAAGTCGGTGTCGGTTGCCTCCAGCATCATGTCCCGGGCGCGAGAGTAGTCGTACCATCGCTCGCGCGACGGGAGGTCCATGTCACTCAGCTTCCATTGCCGTATGGGATCGTCGATGCGCGCCTCGAAGCGCCGCTTTTGCTCCTTGTTGCTCACCTCGAGCCAGTACTTGATCAGGCGGATGCCGTTGTTGACGATGTGCTTCTCGAACTCCGGGCAAATCTCGAGGAAGCGCCTGTGCTGCTCCTTGGTGCAGAACCCCATGACATGTTCCACGCCGGCACGGTTGTACCAACTTCGGTCGAAGATCACGATCTCGCCGGCGGCAGGAAAATGCGCAAGATAGCGCTGCATGTACATCTGCGACTTTTCGCGATCAGAGGGGGCGGGCATCGCCACGACGCGGAACGTGCGGGGACTGACCCGCTCGGTCATGGCGCGGATGGTTCCGCCTTTGCCTGCCGCATCGCGGCCTTCGAACACGACGATGATGCGCTCGCCGGTGGCCTTGACCCAATCCTGCAAGGAGCACAGTTCGGCTTGTTGTTTGCGTAGCTGCTTCTCGTAGTCTTTGCGCGAGAGCTTCGGCTCTTCGTCGTCTCCGCGCTCGCTGATCGGCGACGGAGCGCGGGACACATCGCTTTGCTGATCTGCCTGACTTACCATTTCTCGGCCCTCAGCCAGCTCTAGGAATGGAATTTTAGCACCGTGGGGCAGCCCAAGACTAGAGAGATGTGGCGCCTCCCGCTACTACTTGTCCAACTTGGAAAGCATCGGGCAGCCAAGCGTCTTCTCGAGCGCCTCGGCGAGGTCTTGCTCGGCGGCGGCCGTGACGTAGAGCCCGCCATTCGACTCGGCCAGGCATTTCGCGTCGAGAATGCTCTGCTCGCCGGTCCACGAGTAATCCTTCACGCGAAACGCGATGACATGCACGGTCAGCCGCTCGGCTTTGCCGTGAAGCTCCCTGCCGAGATTGCAAGGCGATCCGCCGCAAGTCTCCTCGCCGTCGGTTACGACGACGATGAGGCCGGGCTTATTCTGGTAGTCGAGCACTTCAGCCGCGTCGGCGACAGCCGCCGTCAAGGGCGTCTTGCCGGCGGGGGTGAGCGCGTTCACCTCGGCCATGATGCGTTCGCCGGCATCGGCTGCGGGCTTGAGCGTGAGCTTCACGTTGCATTGCTGATAGGGCCCCGGCCCATAGACGATGAGTCCGACCCGGCGGAAGCGGGTGATCGACGGCAGCACGCGCTTCAGCGCGGCGCGCACCTCCTCGATGCGTGGCTTGGTCGTGGCGATGCCCTGATTGAGATTGCCGGCCATCGACCCCGAGGCGTCGAACACGAGCATGGCGTCTTCGGTGCACGGGGTCTCGTCTTTGCGGTCCTCGGCGCGGAGCGCAAATGTCAGGGAGAGGAGCGTCGCGAGCGCGAGCGCAAAGACGGATTGTCCGCGAAAAGGCAATGCCATGGGCCGCTCCCGTTGGGATTCAGTCAACTCTAAACCAAAAAGGTGGGACGCGCCTTAAGTCGCTCCCGGGCAGCGCTTGTAACTCCGGGGGCATGGGACTAGCTTCCAAGCCGACCAGCTCCATGGAGCAGCCTTTGCTGACACCCGTCATTCGCGTTCTCCGCTCGATCTGGCGCGGCTCCGGCACAACCGAAGGCGAGCGCGCCATTCCCGAGGAGACGGCGATCGCCTTCACCTACAACACCGCGTCCTACGCGGTGATGATGGCGACGCCCCAGGACCTCGAGGACTTCGCCGTCGGGTTCAGCCTGACCGAGGGCGTGATTTCCTCGCTCGACGCCATCGAAAGCATCGACATCGTCGAGGAAGCGATGGGCGTCGAATTGCGCATCTGGCTGAAGTCGCCCGAGGCCGCGGAATTCCTCGGCCGCCGCCGGAAGCTGGCCGGTCCCACCGGCTGCGGGCTCTGCGGGGTGGAAAGTCTGACCGAGGCGATGCGGCCGCCGCCCAGGGTCGGTGAAGGGCGGGTGTTTGCGCCCGGCGACTTCATGAGCGCGGTCGATGCCGTCCTCCCCTTGCAGGTCCTGAACCAGGAGACGAGAGCGGTTCATGCGGCCGGGTTCTGGCAGCGCGAGCGCGGCCTTCTTGCGCTGCGGGAGGACGTAGGCCGCCATAATGCGCTGGACAAACTCGCAGGCGCCCTCGCCCGAGACGGGGTTTCGGCTCGCGACGGCGTGATTGTCCTCACGAGCCGCGTATCCATTGAAATGATTCAGAAATCGGCGGCGATCGGAGCGCCCGTCGTAGTCGCCGTGTCGGCTCCAACGGCCCTTGCGGTGCGGATGGCCGATTCCTGCGGCATGACGCTTGCCGCCATCGCCAGGAAGGATGGGTTCGAGGTCTTCACCCACCCCCATCGGATTAAGGGGCGACTGGCGACACACGTTGCTTGAGCCTTGAGGTGACCCGCGCTCCGCCACAATCCGATGTTAGCCCAGCCGACCAGGCTCGATGATCGCTCCGGAGGTATGCCCATGAACAGTCTCCTCAAGGCAGTTTGCCTCGTCTTCGTTGCGGCCTTTGCGCTTGCCGCGGAACCGCGCGCGAGCCAGGCGGGGGCGGCGGCCGAACTCGAGGCCGAAGCCAATGAAACGCTTCACAGCTTCGTCCGCCAGGTCGCGGGCGCACGCGAGCTCGCCAACAAGGCGGCAGGGATCTTGGTATTTCCCAGCGTGGTCAAGGCCGGCATTGGCATCGGCGGCGAATATGGCGAGGGCATCCTGCTCGATCAGCAGAAAGTCCAGGGCTATTACAACATAATCTCGGCATCGTTCGGTTTTCAGCTTGGCGTGCAGGACCGCTCGATCATCATCATGTTCATGACCCAGGACGCGCTCGAAGGGTTCCGGCGCAGGGCGGGATGGAAAATCGGCGTCGACGGCTCGGTGACGATCATTACGGTCGGTGTCGGCGGTTCGATCGACAGCGACAAGATCGTCAGCCCCGTCATCGGCTTCGTGCTCGACCCGGCGGGCCTCATGTACAATCTGACGCTCGAGGGCACGAAGATCAGCCGCTTTGAGCCCTGACGTTGCGGTCTATTGGAATTTTATCCCGGTCAGCGTCACCGCCGCGCTGCCGATAATGGTCGGCACGCCGATCCAGAGAGGCACATAGAGAGACGTCTCGGGCAGGCGCACGAGCCGCGCTTCGATCCGATCAGTCTTCGACAGGTATTGGATGGTGGGGTTGTCGCGTTTGTGTCCGCTGACCGGAACGAACTTGACGGCGCAGACTTGCACCGGCCCCGAGAGGCCGCGGGGCGCTTCGCTCGGAAGATCGTCGATGCGCTTCGGCTGAAGCACGATATCGTATCTGAGGCGACCGTCGAATATGGGCATGGTGTCGTCGCAGACCGAATCGCCGGACTGCACGTGCAGAAACGCAGCGGTCAAGGGATCGAGAACGTCGCGGAGCTGCTGCGTCGTGACCGGCACGCGCTTCTTGCCCGGGTTCTTCGGCGGGTCGATGGTGAAGTCCTTGACGTCGCCGCCCTTGAAGGTGATGCGGCGCTCTTCCCCTTTGTCGTCGCTCTCGTAGTTGACCTTGAAGCTTGCAGGCTCGGGTCCTTGGCTTCGCAGACGGCCGGCGCTCACGGCCGTACCTCCCGATTTGTAAGTCTTGCCGAGGAAAAGCGAGAATTTGCCGTCGCCCTTCATTTTGTAGGACGGCCCCTCGAACCTTGCATCGAGCTGAAGCTCTCCGAGACTGAAGCCGGCGACGGCGACATCGTAGGTCGCGACAAGGCGACCCCCAGCCGGAAAGGCCTCGGCCGCCTCCGCATCGCCCGCGAGCCCGCCCGAGAAAAGCAGGGCCCCTGCCAACGCGACGCCGAACGTCCTCACGATCCCTCCCCTACCCCGCTTGCGAGATTGCCAAGTCTGCCTAGCGGCATGACTATAATATGACCGACGCCCGGCAATATGACGGACGCCCAGCGCCCAATGTGATCAAGGCGGTGGTGGGCGAAGACTCGAAC
>DASTKZ010000148.1:0-4343 GCA_035715445.1 Methyloceanibacter sp. | reverse complement strand
AGATCTGGGCGCTGCCGGCGCTGTGGACGGGGCTGCTCTACGACAAGGACACGCTCGGCGGGGCCTTGGCGCTGACGGCGGACTGGACCACGGCGGAGCTCCAGCGCTTGCGCGACACCGTCCCCAAGCTTGGCCTCGAGACGCCGTTCCGCGGCCGCAGCTTGCGCGATACGGCGCGCGAGATGGTCGCTCTCGCGCTCGGCGGGTTGGAGCGGCGGGCGCGGCGCGACAAGAACGGCGAGGACGAGCGCAAGGCGCTTGCGCCGCTCGTCGCTGCGATCGAGGAAGGACTTTCTCCCGCCGACCGTCTCCTCGCCCTCTACCATGGACCCTGGCAGGGCGAGATCGACAAGGTGTTCGAGGCGCAGGCGTTCTAGCTCCTGTGCTGGAATTGACGGCATCGGCGAAGGCTGGCAACCTTCAGGCTCAGCCTTGGGGCGCGGTCATGACCCCAGTCGAAAAACTGAGGGAATTTAGCGACGTAACGGCCTCCGTACCGCAGCCGGCGCCCGAGCCGCATTGCCGGATATTTGCGCGATTTGGGCCGACAATCGCCGCCTTGAAAGACGGCGTCCCCTAACCATATTACCGGGCAAGTAACCGTCCCAGCTCGCGACCCTGCACGGTTTGGGACGTTAGTCCGTCCCCCAAAAGACGGATGTCGTCGGCGACAGAGTCTCCTTTCTCTGTCGCCGATTTTTTTGCCGTGCGGCTTTCGCGATTACTTGAGGTTGCCCAAGGCGTCGCCGAAGCCTTGGAGCGCGACCGGGATGCCGATGCCGGCTTCCGGCGTATCGAAAATTATGAACATGGCGGTCGTGCCCTTTTTCATCTTGGTGATGATGTCGTCCTGGAGGACCACCTCGGCGACGCAACCGCGTCGGCTGCATTTGAGGAACGGGGCGTTGCCGACATCCTGGCCGTCGATCTTGAGGCCTAGTCCCGTGGGCAGGAGCACGCCAAGCGGCACCACCACGCGCATCAGCTTCTTTTCCTCGCCGATCGCCTTATAGAACACGACCGTCAGCCCGACATTGGGCCTGTCCTCGGCGGTGACGCTCTGCACCAGCGCGCATTTCTCCTCCTTCGCCCCCGGCGGGGTCCGGCAGGAGACTTGCCAGGCACCGTGGGTCTCCCGCACCACGCTGCCCGGCCCCGTGGCCGCGGGGGCAGCCTCGGAGGCGGCGCCCGCGCCCGCCTCGGCCCGGCCGGCGAGGCCCGCAACCAAGAAGAGCGCGAGGCTGAGCCCGGCGACCAAGCCCTGGGGCGGGAAAAGGCCGGATAAGTGCCCGCCGCGCCGAGCGCCGATTGGACGCCGTCGCGCGCGTTCAACTTGAGTGAAAAAGCTCGCAAGCCAAGGAGAATGGGGGCGGCGGCGCAGACAAGCGGAGATGCGCGACATGGAAAACCGCCATCGCCGAGTATTGGGGCCAAATTTCGGCGTTAACAGGCCAGGCATCTCAGCCCAACGCGGGATGGCCGGCGCAATTGAGGTGCTTATGCCGCAGCTTGCCCCCGAATGATGAGTGTTGCCAACCGATTTTCTTTATGATTTGAACACCGGAAAAGGTGCGAAGCTCGGGCGACGCAAAGTCTGGGCTTGGCCATAAAAACCAACGGTGGGGGCGACGCTCTATATCGCTGTTGAACTTCCGCGCCGCCCTTGCTTCCATCGAGCGGCGTAGGCAGCCTTGAGGCCGCCCGCGCCCCAAAAATTGCGACTGCGCCCCGAATTGTGCTGGCGAGTCGGCGACGGGCGATAAGGGCTTGGGAGTGGAAGGATGGCAATCTGCAAGAAAATGAAGACGGCGCTTGCGGCGGCGGCGAGCTTTGCTCTGTGCGGCGGCGCCCAAGCCAAAGAGGGGGTCGGGATGGCCGAGCCCTGGCAACTCGGCTTTCAAACCGCCGTGACGCCGATCATGGAGCAGATCAACTCGTTCCACACTTATGTCACCATCATCATCACGCTGATCGCGCTGTTCGTTCTCGCCCTCCTCATCTATGTGATGGTGCGGTACAACGAGCGCGCCAATCCGCAACCCTCGCGCGCCACGCACAACACCGCGCTCGAGATTGCCTGGACCGTGATCCCGGTCCTCATTCTGGTCGCCATTGCCATTCCGTCCTTCCGGCTCCTCTTCGCCCAATACGACTTCCCCAAAGCCGATCTGCACATCACCGCGACCGGCAGTCAGTGGTACTGGAGCTACGAATATCCGGACCACGGCATCACCTTCGATTCGATCATGGTGCCGGAAGCCGACCTGAAAGAAGGTCAGCCGCGGCTCCTCACCGTTGACCGCGAAGTGGTCGTGCCGGTGGGCAAGAACGTCATCGTCGGCCTGAAATCGAACGACGTGATTCACGACTGGGCGGTTCCCGCCTTCGGCGTGAAGCTCGACGCGGTGCCGGGACGGCTTCAGTCGACCTGGTTCCGGGCGGAACGCGAAGGCATCTACTACGGCCAGTGCTCGGAACTATGCGGCCGCAACCATGCCTTCATGCCGATTGCCGTTCGCGTCGTTTCGGAGGAGGAGTTCAACGACTGGCTCGCCAAGATCAAGGCAGCCTCCGCCAAAGACGAACCGCGCCATCTGGCTGCGGCCCAGGAGTAACCCAATCACGCGCGCGAACCGCGCCGACAAAAGCTGTGAACCGAATCAACCGATGACCGAGACGACATAGGAAAAGACAGCCATGGCACATCCCGCCCATGCCGAACACGTCCATCACGACCACCATCCAGCGGGGATAGGACGTTGGCTCTTCTCGACCAACCACAAGGACATCGGCACGATGTACCTGGTGTTGGCCATGATTGGCGGCATCGTCGGCGGTCTCCTGTCGATGGGCATGCGCGCCGAGCTCATGGAGCCCGGCATGCAGGTTTTCGGCAATCCCGAGGTGTTCAACGTGTTCGTGACGGCGCACGGCCTGATCATGGTGTTCTTCATGGTCATGCCGGCGACGATGGGGGGGTTCGGCAACTGGATGGTGCCGCTGATGATCGGCGCGCCCGACATGGCCTTCCCGCGCTTGAACAATATTTCCTTCTGGCTGGTTGCCGCGGCCTTCTGCCTGCTGGTGACGTCCATGTTCATGCCTGGGCCTCCCGGCACGAACGGCGTCGGCGGCGGCTGGACCATCTATGCGCCGCTCTCCACCCGCGGCACGCCCGGCCCGGCGATGGATTTCGCCATCCTCGCGCTGCATCTCGCCGGCGCGTCCTCGATCCTCGGCGCCATCAACTTCATCACCACCATCTTCAACATGCGCGCACCGGGCATGACTCTGCACAAGATGCCGCTCTTCGTCTGGTCGGTGCTGGTCACGGCCTTCCTGCTGCTCCTGTCTCTGCCCGTGCTCGCCGGCGCCATCACCATGCTCTTGACCGACCGCAATTTCGGCACGGCCTTCTTCGACTCCGCCCATGGCGGCGACCCGCTCCTGTGGCAGCACCTGTTCTGGTTCTTCGGACATCCGGAAGTTTACATTCTCATCATTCCGGGCTTCGGCATGGTGAGCCAGATCGTCTCGACCTTCTCCAAGAAGCCCATCTTCGGCTATCTCGGCATGGCCTATGCCATGGTCGCCATCGGCGTGATCGGCTTCGTGGTCTGGGCGCACCACATGTATGCCGCCGGCATCAGCGTCAACACGCAAGCCTATTTCGTCTTCGCCACCATGGTCATCGCCGTGCCCACCGGTGTGAAGATCTTCTCGTGGATCGCGACGATGTGGGGCGGCTCGCTTTCGTTCCGCGCCCCGATGCTGTGGGCGCTCGGCTTCATCTTCCTGTTTACGATCGGCGGCGTCACCGGCGTGGTCTTGTCCAATGCCGGCGTCGACCGCTCCTTCCACGACACCTATTACGTGGTTGCCCACTTCCACTACGTGCTGTCGCTCGGCGCGGTGTTTTCGCTGTTCGGCGCCTGGTACTATTGGTTCCCCAAGATGTACGGCTACATGTACAGCGAGGCGATCGCCAAGCTGCATTTCTGGCTGATGTTCATCGGCGCCAATCTCACCTTCTTCCCGCAGCACTTCCTCGGGCTTGCCGGCATGCCGCGCCGCTACGCCGACTATCCCGACGTGTATGCGGGTTGGAACTACATCTCGTCGATCGGGTCGTATCTCTCCTTTGCCGGATTCATCGCCTTTTTGTTTGGCATCTTCTACGCCTTTGCCCGCAAGCAACACGCTGCGGCCAATCCGTGGGGAGCGGGAGCGACGACGCTCGAATGGACCGTGCCGTCGCCGGCGCCGTTCCATACCTTCGAGACGCTGCCGCGCATCAAATGAGGACATGGGCTTGGAGGCTTGAGCCGATCACTCGAGCCGCC
>DASTKZ010000147.1:0-9608 GCA_035715445.1 Methyloceanibacter sp. | reverse complement strand
TTCGAGCGCCGCCCGCAGGCGATCGATGTCGGCGCGCTGATTGTGCAGGGTCGTTCGTGCCGTCTTGAGCGCGTCGGACTGGGACGCAATCGCGGTGCGGAGTTCGGCATTGACCGATTCGAGCTCGGCAAGGGCCTTCTTCGCGGCTTTGAGCCGGCTGTCGAGATCGGGGAGGCGCCGCTTGATGGTCTGCTGCAGCACGCGGTTCGCGTTCTCGTTTTCCTGCAACTTCGTCCGCGACGAGGTGAGGTCGGCGTTGAGGCCGGTGAGTTCGGCGCGGCGCTTATTGGCCTCGATCAGCTCGCGCGCGGCCTTCTCCCTGGCCTTGTCGAGCGCAACCTCGACTTTGCGCAACTCGATGGCGAACTCGGCGCGGAGTTGATCCTTGTCGGCCTGAATGTCGTTCAGGGTCATCGGCATGGTCGCCTCGAGCCGGCGCGTGGTGAGCTTCACCGCCCGGTTCCACAGAGGCGAGGCGAGCGCGAGCGCGAGCAGGCATCCCAGGAGGAAGCCAAGCGCCCCAAATAGCAATGCGTCGATCATTGCAACCAGCGCTCCTTGGCCCGGCGCGCCCAGCCCACGTCACCAAGCCGAATCGTAATCGGCAGGATTGCGCGGAAAATTGGCGCCAATTCGGCGCGAACAGCAGAAAAGGGGCCTCCGCCAGGCTTCCTTACCGCTAAACTAGAACGGATTCCAGGTGGGCTCACGCGTATATTTCAAATACCCGATATTGGCCCCCAGCCTCAAGCCGACACCTGAGCGGATCGGCGCCAGGGTGATGTGATCGCGTTTGAGGAAGGTGACGCCGACTCCTCCAATAAAATAGGCCGAACCGTCGATGCCGGGATAGGTCATGAAGATCTCTCCGGGGCTCTGGAGGTCATAAACCAGCACCATGGTCTTGGAGCCCTCGGCCCCGAAATCGTAGCCGAGGGAGGGGCCTTGCCAAAACACCTTATGATTGCCCGCATCCTTGGTGTAGAGCGTGCCCTCGCCATAGCGGAGCCCCGCGATGATGGCGCCGGCGGCTTCCTCGCCGAGAATGTAGCCGTTGGGACGGCCGGCTCGCTGGAATGCGTATTCGACGACTTGGGCAAATTCCATCGACACGCGGCCGAAGAAGCGATGGCCTGCGCCCTTGATTTCGTCAGGGGAGAACGTGCCTCCCCGTCCGGAGGCGCTGTTCGCGGGGGCATTGCCACCGTTTGGCGGTTCATAGGGAGTGCCCGGACCGCCAGCGTCATAGCCCGGCTGGCCGGAAAGGGGGCGCGGCGTAATCACCATCGGACCTTCGGCTTGCGCGACTTCGGTCCCGCTTCGATCCTGAGCCGCCGCAGGCGCGAGCAGGGACAGAAGCGCAAAAGAGGCGACGCAGGCGAAAACTCTGAGACTCATGGCTTCTCCCCCGGGGTCGTGGCGCAGGGGCCCGACGCGCTTGGCGCGATCGGCGACCTCTTGCCTTCAAGGGGTATCAAAGCGCGGCTTCGTTGCCGGGCGGTTAAGAGGCGCCAAACCCCGCGTTCAAGCCAGTGTTTTGCCCCAAGCGATGAAGCTCGCGTTGCGCAAGCCCTGTCCCGTCTTGCCGTAGCGGAGCGGCTCGCCATCGGCGCCGACGACATACCCGCCTGCCGCTTCGAGCACGGCCTGCCCCGCCGCGGTGTCCCATTCCATGGTCGGGCCGAAGCGCGGATAGACGTCGGCCTCGCCTCGCGCGATCGAAAGAAATTTCACCGCCGAGCCGAGGCTGGAGCGCTCGGCGATCTTGAGCTTGCCGAGGAAAGCTTCGGTCTCGCGATCGAGGTGGGAGTGGCTGACGATCGCGGTCAGGCCGCTTGCAGGCACAGGCCGGGCCCGGAGCCGCTTCCGGGCGAGCCGGTCGAAATCCGCGCCCGCTTCGTTCGGCGGAAGCTCGGCCTCGATTGCTTTGCTCGCTTCGACCGTGAGCGCGAGAAGCGCGCGCGCCGGCGCATAAACCAGGCCAAAAACAGGACGTCCGTCCTCGATCAGCGCAATATTGACGGTGAAATCGCTTCGCTTGTTGATGAACTCCTTGGTGCCGTCGAGCGGATCGACCAGGAAAAAACGTTGGGGAAGGGTGTGCAAAGCCCCGCACCCCTCTTCCGAGACGACCGTCACCTCGGGGGCAAGACGGCCGAGGGCTGCGAGAACGATCGCCTCGGAGTCGCGGTCGGCGCGGGTGACGGGGGAAGCGTCGGGCTTGATCTCGACCTCGGTCTTCCCGTGATAATGCTGCATGATGGCGGCGCCGGCGCGCGCGGCCGCATCGGTCAGGAGCGACGCGGCGCGGCCGAAATCGAAGCCGCCGGACCCCGTTTCCTTCGCCTGCGCAGTTGTCTCTCGAGGGGGTGACAAGGCAAGATGGCTCCGTAAGGGATTGATTCGTTTCCGCGCCTCGCGATTGCGGCTTTCGGCGCGGAGGCGTGGGCACCCATCTAGCAGAAAACCGGCTGTGCGCCACGCTATCTCCGCGCTTGCGAGCGGAAACGAAGAGGAGGGGCCCATGACCGAGCCGACTTCACTCGGCGATCTCGAGCTTGCGGCGCTCGTCTCGAGCCGCATCTGTCACGACGTCATCAATCCCGTCGCCGCCATCGCCAACGGATTGGAGATGCTCGGCGAGGAGACGGATCAGGCCATGCGGGACGCCGCCATGGATCTCATCCGCAAGAGCGCGGCGCAGGCCTCGGCCAAGCTTCAGTTCGCCCGGCTTGCCTTCGGCGCGGCGGGCTCGGTGGGCGCCGAGATCGACCTACGCGACGCCGAGAGAGTGGCGCGCGACTTCGCGAGCGGGACCGGCAAGCATCAGGTCAATTGGCGCGGACCCGCGGCGACGTTGCCGAAGAACAAGGTGAAGCTTCTACTCAATCTCGTCGCGCTCGGGGTCGTGGCGCTCCCGCGCGGGGGGACGATCGATGTCGAGATCGGCGGCACGCCGCCCGAGGCGTGCTTTGCCGTCAAGGCGACGGGCGATGCGGCCCGGATTACCGACCAGGTCCGCGACCTCCTGTCCGGGACCAACGGGGTCGCGGTCGATACCCATTCGATCCAGCCCTATTATGCCAAACGCGTCGCAACCGCCGCCGGCATGGCAATAACCGCCGAGGCGCGCGAACGCGAAGTCGAGTTCAAGGCGTCCTGACTGCGATGAACCCAAAGCTGCCAGCATGAAACATTGCTTGGTGGTCGACGACAGCGCCGTCATCCGCAAGGTGGCAAGGCGCATCTTGGAGGAGCTTCATTTCACCGCGTCCGAGGCCGAGAACGGGCGCGACGCGCTCGATCACTGCCGCGCCTCGATGCCCGATGTGGTGTTGCTCGACTGGAACATGCCGGTGATGGACGGCATCGCCTTCCTCGTCGCTCTCCGCCGCGAGCGCGGCGCGAGCGTGCCCAAGGTGATTTTCTGCACGACAGAGAACGACGCCGCCCATATCGCCCGCGCCATCGCCGCCGGCGCCAACGAGTACGTGCTGAAGCCGTTCGACCGCGACATCATCGAAGCCAAGTTCTATGCCATCGGCCTGATCTAGTCGTTCAATGAATTCGCGGCGCAATTTCCCTCTCCCGTTGAGGGAGAGGGCTTCCCGCCCGACGCGCGAAGCGCCACGAATGGCGGGAACGGTGAGGGGGTTTGTTTTTTCGACGCCGCTTCGCGGCTTACCCCTCACGGCTCGCTTCGCTCACCTGCTCTCCCCCAAGGCGAGAGCGGAAAAAAGAACGCATGCCGCGGCGCGACCGAAAAGCAAATGGCCGAGGAGGAGCCCCCGGCCATCGCCTTTTCGTTCGGGAATGTGACAGCCGTCAGGCGGCCTCGGACTCGTCCTCAGGGTTTCGCAGCACATAGCCGCGGCCCCAGACCGTCTCGATATAGTGCTTGCCCCCGGTCGCCGCCGCGAGCTTCTTCCGGAGCTTGCAGATAAAGACGTCGATGATCTTGAGCTCGGGCTCGTCCATGCCGCCATAGAGATGGTTCAAGAACATCTCCTTGGTGAGCGTCGTGCCTTTGCGGAGCGAAAGCAGCTCCAGCATCTGGTATTCCTTGCCGGTCAGATGCACGCGCTGGCCGTTCACATCGACCGTCTTGGTGTCGAGATTGACCTTGAGCCCGCCGGTCTGGATCACCGACTGGGCATGGCCCTTCGAGCGGCGCACGATGGCGTGGATGCGGGCGACCAGCTCGTCCTTGTGGAAGGGCTTGGTCATGTAATCGTCGGCGCCGAAGCCGAGCCCGCGCACCTTGTCCTCGATACCCGCCATCCCCGACAGGATCAGGATCGGCGTCTGGACCTTGCTGACCCGAAGCGTCTTGAGCACCTCGTAGCCGCTCATGTCCGGCAAGTTCAGGTCGAGCAGAATAATGTCGTAGTCGTAGATCTTGCCGAGGTCGACGCCCTCTTCCCCGAGGTCGGTCTTGTAGACGTTAAAGCCCTCCGACTGCAGCATCAGCTCGATGCTTTGGGCGGTCGCGCTGTCGTCCTCGATCAGAAGAACCCGCATAGTGAAATCCCCCGTCTAGTCCCGGCTTGTTCCCTGACCCTAAAACGCCACGCCTATTGGTTAATCCGAATCAACAAATTAGTGGCCAATAGTTAACAAAATCTGAGTCGTTAAAGAATCCCGGCCATCGGTTCATCAAAGAATCCCGGCCATCGGTTCATCCAACGCTAACCCATGTCTTGGCGGCTCCCCCTCCCGCGTCGGTTAAATGCGAGCCGCATGGTTTACCGGCCCTTAAGCCCTATCGGCGATGATGGCGGTGAAGGCAGGGGCCTACACGGCGCCCCCGCGTTCTTGGCGCTCGCTCCGTTGCAGGACGAGACGCCGTCACCGGCCTACGGGACCAGAGCCGAACGGGCAAATCCGGCTTTACCCCGAGGACAGTCTTGAGTCCGCCAGTACGGGCGAGAAAGTTCGAGGGTATCGAGTTATGAAGTCACGCGACGCATTGATTCGCTTGAAGCGCTTCGAAGTCGAAGAGAAGCGCCGGAAGGTTGCCGAGATCGAGACGATGATCGGCGACTTCAATCACATGGCCATCGATCTCGACCGGCAGATCGCCATCGAGCAGGAACGCGCGGGCATCACCGACGTCAATCATTACGCCTATCCGACCTTCGCCAAGGCGGCGATGGCGCGGCGCAATAATCTGTCGGTGTCAGCCACCAATCTCGCGGCGAAGCTTGCCGCCGCCCGCGGCGATCTCGATGACGCTTGCGAGGAGCTCAAGAAGATCGAGCTTCTCGAGGAGCGCGACGCCGAGCGGATCCGGCTCGAACAGGCCCGGGCGTCCGACCTCGACGTGGCCGCGATCCAGCGCGTGGCGAGCTGAAGGGCCTCGGCCCTCCCGCTTGGGAGGGCCAGGGACCACTCCGTGATGCCATCGCGACAGGCTGCTTGCGGCTGAGGCTGACCATGCCGTCTTTCGACGTCGTCTCCAAAACCGACCTCGCCGAGGTCGATAACGCGCTCGCCAACATGACGCGCGAGATGAGCCAGCGTTACGACTTCAAGAACTCGATCGCGAAGGTCGAGCGGAACGGGGCTGAAATCACCATGAATGCCGACGATGACCTTAAGCTCAAGCAGATGCACGAGCTGCTGCAAGGCCATCTCGCCCGCCGCAAGATCGATGCCCGCGTGATCGACTACAAGCCGGTGGAGAAGGCGGCCGGGCAGGCGGTGCGGCAAAAGGCTTTGATCCGCCAGGGCATCGACCGCGAGCTCGCCAAGCGCCTGGTCAAAGAAGTTAAGGATGCGAAGTTCAAAGTGCAGGTCAGCGTGCAGGGCGACGAGCTCAGGGTGTCGGGCAAGAAGCGCGACGATCTGCAATCCGTCATCCAGCACCTGAAGGGGCTCTCGCTCGATCAGCCTCTGCAATACGTGAATCTCCGGGACTAGAGGGTTTCGATGCGTACCTTGTCGCTAGCGGTTTTGGCGCGGCTTGCCGCGGTCCTGATGCTCGTCTTCACCGCCGGATGCAGCGTGCGTCCGAGCAGCTTCAGCGGCGCCTGGCTCGGAAGCGGCTCGACCAGCACGGCCTCGATCGGGTCTGCGAACGAAAGCACGGGCGCGGTGCCGGCGGCGGCGGTGAGGCGCCTCTCGGTCGCGGCGTCGAAGCCGGTCGATGCTTACGTCTTGCTCGGCGGCCGCATCAAGACTTGCTGGTTCAATGCCGCGGGTCCGCTGCTGCCCAACCACGTCTACCGGGCCGATGTCAGCCCGAGCGGCCGCATGGTGCAGATCGTGATCCACGAGAAGCTCGCGCTTGGCCGCGCCGGAAACGCGACCTACGCCGTCGATTTCAAGGAGGAGGACGGCTTCACGGTGGTCCGGACCTATAACCGGAAGATGCCGCCCGTCCTTGCCGCCAAGATGCAATACGACATCGACCGCTGGAAGGGCGGCGAAACGAATTGCAGCAAGGTGATGCCCAAAGTGGCTGCGGCGGCTCCCGCCGCGCAGTAAACGAAGCAGCCGCGCCTAGCGGACTAGCCGCCGCGATATTCCTGAATGCGGGTCGCGCGCAAGCCGGGGAGGCCGTGCTTGTCGATCGAACGCTGCCAGCTCAAGAACTCATCGACTGTCAGCGTATAGCGCTCGCAAGCCTCCTCGAGGCTGATCAAGCCGCCGCGCACGGCGGCAACGACCTCGGCCTTGCGGCGGATCACCCAACGCTTGGTGTCGCGGGGCGGCAGATCGGCGACGGTCAGAGGACTGCCGTCGGGTCCGATCACATACCTTACGCGCGGCCTATAATTCTCGGTCATCGTACTCAAACCAAACATGATCGATAACGCCAAACTCTTTGAAGACCGTAGCAGGCCCCATTTAAGATTTGCCTAAGCCGAGGGGTAAACCAAGCGGCAAGGAATTGGTCCAAACTTGCTGAAATCACAGGGATAAAACGAGCAAGTAGTGGGCCAGGTCCGGGGAATCCGCCTATCTCCCTAGTCTTGCCTATCAGCCGCTCCCTGCCTATGTTCGCGGCCAAGGGGCAAGAAAAGGCGGCACGGGTTCGAACCGGACCCACTATATTGCCTGAAGACCGAAAGACTTGGCCGTCAGGCGTTAGGTCGTTTCCAGCGGGTATTTGTCGTGGTTTTGTTGCAGCCTTCGGTGCTCGAAAGTCGTTTCCGCGATCGCGCTCCTGCCGGGTCGCGCGTCGTCGTCGCCATGTCCGGCGGGGTCGATTCCTCGGTGGTCGCGGCGCTGATGAAGGCGCAAGGCCACGATGTCGTCGGCGTCACGCTTCAGCTCTACGACAACGGCGAGGCGACCGGGCGCAAGGGCGCGTGTTGCGCCGGCCAGGACATCCAGGATGCGCGCCGCGTCGCCGATAAATTGCAGATTCCCCATTATGTGCTCGACTACGAGGCGCGCTTTGCCAAGGACGTGATGGGCGCCTTCGTCGACAGTTACCTTCAGGGCGAGACGCCCGTGCCGTGTGTCGCCTGCAACCAGAAGATCAAGTTCCACGATCTGTTGGAGACTGCCGCCGGCCTCGGCGCAACGGCGCTCGCCACCGGTCATTATGTGCGGAGCGCGCCGGGCGCGCGCGGCCAGGAGCTCTATCGCGCCGCCGACAAGGAGCGCGACCAGAGCTATTTCCTGTTCGCGACCACGCGCAAGCAGCTCGGCTTCTTGCGGTTCCCGCTCGGTGCATTAGAGAAGGACGCAACGCGCAAGCTCGCGCGCGATTTCGGCCTCGCCGTCGCCCAGAAATCCGACAGTCAAGACATCTGCTTCGTGCCGACCGGGCGTTATACGCAGGTGATCGAGCGCTTGCGCCCGGGCGCGGCGGAGGCCGGCAACATCGTCCATGTTGACGGCCGCGTTCTCGGCCGCCATGGCGGGATCATCAATTACACGATCGGCCAGCGTAAGGGCATCGGCGTCGCGGCCGGAGAGCCGCTCTATGTGCTGAAGCTCGACGCGACCGCCCGCGAGGTGGTGGTCGGTCCGCGCGAGGCGCTGCGGACGCGGCATCTCAGGTTGCGCGAGGTGAACTGGCTTGGCGACGAGCCCTTCGAGCACGCGGCCGCGCGAGGCGAGGACATTCTCGCGCGTATCCGTTCGAGCGGGCCTTTGCAGCCGGCGCGGCTCGGAAGCGACGAGGAGGGCGTCACGGTTGAGCTCGCTCATGGCGAGGAGGGCGTGTCGCCCGGGCAGGCTTGCGTTTTCTATGCCGCAGGTGACGGCGGCGAACGGGTTCTTGGCGGCGGTTGGATCAAGTCCGCCGCACGGGAAGATCATGTGGCCGAAGAGGACTTCGCGGCGCGCGCGGCAAGGGGCCGGGCCGGGAAGACGCTCGCGGCCGTATCGCAGTGAAGCGCCGAAAACGCGCTTAGAGGTCGGAGAGGGAAAGTGGCACACAAGGTCCCTGTAATGGATGTCGATTCCGTGCGTCATGCCTATCGCCGCTGGGCGCCAGTCTATGACTTCACCTTCGGGGTCGTGGCCGAGGCGGGACGCAAGCACGCCGTGCAGATCATCAACCGGCGGAAGGGCAGGGTGCTCGAGGTGGGCGTGGGCACCGGGCTCTCGCTTCCCTGCTATGGCAGCCAACTCGTCATCACCGGCATCGATCTCTCGCCCGAGATGCTGGCGAAGGCGCGCGACAAGGTTACCAGCAAGAAGCTCGGCAACGTCACCGGGCTGCATGAGATGGACGCGGGCGCGCTCGCCTTTCCCGACGAGAGCTTCGACACGGTCGTCGCCATGTATGTCATGACGGTGGTGCCGGATCCCGAGCGGGTGATGCGCGAGCTCGAGCGCGTCTGCGCGCCCGGCGGCGAGGTGATTCTCGTCAACCATTTCAGCGAGGACGAAGGCATGCGTGGCCTTGTCGAGCGGAAGCTTGCCCCGTTCGGCGATCTGCTCGGTTGGCGCCCGGTCTTCGGGCTCGACAGGGTGCTCGTGTGCGACGATCTTCGCTTGGCCGAGCGCCGCTCTTTGCGGCCTTTCGGCCTCTTCACTATGCTCCGCTTCGTCAAGGAACCGGGCTTCGGGCTTGGGCCGCAACTCGCATCGCGGGCGAGGGGCCGGGCGAGAGCGCCCGCACGCGCGGTCGGCGCCCGCCTGCCAGAGCCCATCAGGGTGAGGGTGAAATGGCAGATGGCGCGCGCGCTGGTGCACGGACGGCGCTTGCTTGACACCAATTATTGGCGGTCCCTATATCGCCGGCTTCAAAGCCAATTGGCGGAGTAGGGCGCGCCCACGGCCCGGCCGTCGCGCTATCGCGCTCGCCGCCACAGTCGCTATATATATATATTGGCCTTGCGGCCGTGCGCCTCGGGGCGGAGTAGCTCAGCTGGTTAGAGCAGCGGAATCATAATCCGCGTGTCGGGGGTTCGAGTCCCTCCTCCGCTACCAATCCGATCAATGAGTTAGACGTTGATAGGATCGCGCGCTGTAGCTCCGACGCAACATGGCCAAAAGAAACGGCCCCAGGTTGGGTCGTCCTGAGGCCGTTCCAACGGGAAGGTCGTTTACGCGTAACGGGTCTAACGACCGCGCAGAGCTTCGCTCGAACTTATTGCTGATCGGTTAGCGCAAAAAAGAAGCCCGGCCTTCAACCGGGGAGG
>DASTKZ010000146.1:0-2259 GCA_035715445.1 Methyloceanibacter sp. | reverse complement strand
CACGAAGGGAAATTAATGTCCTCGCCGAGGATCGTATCGCCGCTACCACGCACGGCCTTAACGTCGCGCAGGAACATCTGCCGCATCAGCGCAGTCGGCAGCGCGGGCACGACATGGGTTAGCACCAGAAGTTTCACATTTTGCCTCGTTGGCGATGCCCGCGGGTCGTGGCTGACGAGAAAGGCCTCGATCTTGAGTCCGTCGATGCCGCCGGGCCAGCCGCCCGGCGTTTTGGGGCGGCCCGAGCCTTCCTCAACTATCCCTAAATCAACCTTTCCACCTCACGGCTCCGTCACTTGACGTTATGGGGGAGGGGGCGGATAAACTCTAAGCATGCGCACCGTCCGCGCCATATTCGTCGTCCTGACGGCCTTGTCCCTCGCGCTGTTGCCGGTGGCGGGAGTGGCTGCTCCTGTCACTTGGGCTGATTCGATGTCGGCGCACGCGGATTGCTGCCCGATGGACGGGGATTGCGGCAAGCAATCCAAGAGCCACTGCAACGAGGACGCCGCCTGCGCATTCAAGTGCGCGGGTATTTCGGCAATCCCGCTCGCGTCCCCTGAAACGGCCTCGGTTTCCAATTCTTCAGCCGAATTGACGCCGATCCCCCGGCTCAGCCTGCCGGTCGCGCCGAATCCGCCTTCTCCGCCGCCTCGTACCTGAATCCTTGAACGAAAGCGCGTTGCCGCGCCTTGAGCGCCCGCTCATGGCGCAAGCCGCGCGCATCCCCTGCCGCTTCGCGTTAGGGGCCGATCAACAAGGATTCCGGGAGACGCGCCATGAGGCGTCTGAACAGTCTGATCATCTTGGCCGCCGGCATCGCCGCCGGTGCCGCCGGAAGCTATTGGTACGCGCATCGCCCGGAGACGGTGGCGACGCCGGCCTCTGCCGAGCAGTCCGCGCCTCCCCAGGGTGGACGCAAGATTCTCTATTACCGGAATCCGATGGGCCTTCCCGACACCTCCCCGGTGCCGAAGAAGGACCCCATGGGCATGGACTACATTGCCGTCTACGCCGATGAGGAGGGGGACGCCAACACCGTCAAGGTCAGTCTCGACAAGGTCCAGCGCAGCGGCGTGCGCACCGAGAAGGTCGCCTCGCTGCCGATCACGCGGGCCGTTCGCGGGGTGGGTACCGTCGAGCACGATGAGACGTCGCTTCGGATCGTTACCGTGCGCTCCGACGGCTATATCGAGGACCTGTTCGTCAACAAGACCGGCCAGCACGTCACGGAAGGCGAGCCGCTCTTCCGCTTCTACAGCCCGCAGATCCAACTCGCCCAGGCCGATCTTGTCGTGGCGATGCGCGCGGAGGGTCCTTCGGCGAAATCCGAGACGAGCCGGAACGTTGCCGGCGCCATCCAACGCTTGCGCAATCTCGACGTTCCGGAAAGCCGCATCGAGAAGGTGCGCGCCGGTCTGAACAACCCGCGCACGATCGACTGGGCTTCGCCCGCGACCGGCGACGTCATCGCTAAGAACGTCATCGAGGGTCAGCGGGTCGTGGCCGGCGATGAGCTGTTCCGCATCGCCGATCATTCGAGCGTGTGGGTCGTCGCCGAAGTCGCCGAAGCCGATAGCGCCGCGATCAAGGTGGGAACGCCGACAGCCGTGACGCTGCGCGCCCTTCCGAACGAGCCGCACGAAGGCAAGGTAAGCTTCATCTATCCGGAGATGATGAAGATGGAGACGCGCACGGTCTCGGTTCGTATCGAGCTGCCGAACCCCGACGGCAAGATCAAGCCGGGAATGTACGCCGATGTCGTGTTTCGGGTGGGCGATGGCGAAGCCCCGGCGCTTGCCGTCCCCGACAGCGCCATCATCGACAGCGGCACGCGCCAGGTCGTCCTTGTCGCCAAGGGCGAGGGACGGTTCGAGCCGCGGGAAGTGAAGATCGGGCGGCGGGGCGAAAGCCATACCGAAATCGTTTCGGGCCTGGAGCCCGGCGAAGAAATCGTCACGTCGGCCACGTTCCTCATCGACGCCGAAAGTAATCTCAAAGCGGCGCTTCAGGCCTTCACCCAGGGAGAGCCGAAATGATCGCTGCGATCATCCGCTGGTCCGCCCGCAATGTCTTTCTCGTCGGGCTCGCCACGCTATTCGTGACCGTGCTCGGCATCTATGCGGTTTACCGCGTGCCTCTCGACGCCATTCCCGACCTCTCCGACGCGCAAGTTATCATCTACACCGAGTTTCCGGGCCAAGCGCCGCAAGTCGTCGAGGACCAGGTCACCTATCCGCTCACGACGGCAATGCTGAC
>DASTKZ010000145.1:0-9250 GCA_035715445.1 Methyloceanibacter sp. | reverse complement strand
CGGGGTCGGCCTGGTCGTGCACGAGACGGTCGGCCGCGTCGCTGCCGATCGTGTGGCGCAGCAAGCGACGCGGGCGGTGCTGGTCGTCGAGCCAAATATAGAAGAGGTGCCGGCTGTCGGCGCTCCATTCGAGCGAGCCGTCGCTGTCGGCGATGCGCGAGTCGATGAGCTTGCCGGTGTCGGCCTCGATCACGTTGACGGTGTAGTACTCCGAGCCCTTGGTATCGACGGCATAAGCCACGAGCCTGTGGTCGGGGCTATGCGCGGCGTCGGCGATGTGGAAATAGGCATGAGACGCCGCAAGCGCGTTGCCGTCGATGAGGATCCGCTCATCGCCGCCGTTGCGGGGGATGCGGCAGAACAGGGGATGCTGCCCACCTTCGACATAGCGCCTGTAATAGGCGAAGTCGCCGTCGGGTTGCGGCACCCCGGAATCGTCTTCCTTGATGCGGCCCTTCATCTCGGCGAATAACTTCGCCTGTAACGGCTCGGCGTCGGCGAGCGTCGCTTTGATGTAGGCGTTCTCGGCTTCGAGATAGGACCTGATCTCGGCATCGAGCCGGGCGGGATCGCGAATGACCGCTTGCCAGTTCTTGGCGCGGAGCCAGGCATAGTCGTCAACCCGCCCGATCCCGTGATGGGTCGAGGTCACGGGACGCCGGGCGGCGCAAGGAACGCTTGCGCGGGGGAGCGCGTCATTCATGACTTGGCGTTACTTGCTCCCCTTGGCGGGCTTCGCATCCTTGTCGAGCTGCAAGGCGACACCGTTGATGCAATACCGCGCACCCGTCGGCTTCGGTCCATCCGGGAAGACGTGACCGAGATGCGCATCGCATGTGGCGCAGCGAACCTCGGTGCGACGCATGAAGAACGAACGGTCGTCGTGCTCGCTGACCGCGCCGCGGTTCGCCGGTGCGTAGAAGCTCGGCCAGCCGGTGCCTGAATCGAATTTGGTCTCGGAGCTGAACACGGGTGCGCTGCAGCAGACGCAGCGATACATGCCGGCGTCCTTCTCCTCGTAATAGGGGTGGCTGAAGGCCCGCTCGGTCCCGTTCTCTCGCGTCACGTAGAACTGCTCGGGCGTAAGCTTGCCGCGCCACTCCTCTTCCGACATTGCGATCTTGGCCTGATCGGTCTTTCCGCGCGTTTCAGCTTTGCTCATCGATGGAACACTTTCGGGTTGGTCGGCATTTATTCGGTTGCAAATATAGTTATCGGGGATGCACGGCCGAAGTGGGCGCTGCGCCGCTCACGCAAGGTTGATTCCCGATGAAGTTGCATCTTCGCCTTGTTAGGGCTAACCGGGGAAAGTCGCTAAATAGTCAAAGTACGCTGCCGCGCAATCTTGAGTAGCAATAGGAACCACTTTGGGTAAGCGAAGTCTAGGCTTCGCTTATCGAGCTCGATAGGCGCCAGTCTTCATCGCGAACAGCGTCGTGGCCGATTCACGCAAGAACTGACGATAGGAAACAGATCAGCTTCCCATCCATATTTTGTAGTTGATAGACATTGTAACTACTCGTCATAAAAACGGCGTAATCTGGTGAGCCTAAAGACATGCGCGCCAAGTAAACACGCGAGCACCCGAATAGATGGCATCGGGTGGGTGTTGGGACAGACGACCGGCCAGGACTGAGGAGTTTTTCATGGAAACAAATCTGGAGAAGAACGAACTGGTTGAGCTCACGGCCGAGATCGTCTCCGCCTATGTGAGCAACAACACTGTGGTCGCGGGTGACCTTCCCGGCGTCATCCATAACGTCTTCGACGCGCTGAGCAGAGCGTCAACGGCAACCGGCCTGCCAATCCGCGAAGAGTTGAGACCCGCCGTGCCGGTGAAGAAATCGGTCACGCCCGAATACATCGTCTGCCTCGAGGACGGCAAAAAGTTCAAATCGCTGAAGCGTCACTTGCGCACGCATTACGACCTGTCGCCGGAGGACTATCGCGAAAAATGGGGTCTCCCCCACGATTACCCGATGGTTGCCCCGAGCTACGCCGCCGCCCGCTCCGATCTCGCCAAGCGCATGGGTCTTGGCCAGAGGCGCCGCTAGTCTGCCGCTTGAGCGCGAGAGGCGTCGCATCGGCGCGTCGCCTCTCGAGCCAGACGCGGCCCCGATACCTCTTCTCCAAGATCGGGTAGCTGCCATAAGTGTTACCACAATCCATTGTGATTCCTAGTGAATCTGGCTTTCTTGGCTTGCGCGGCAACACCGAACTCCACATAGTCGAGACAGGCAAGCGATTCGCAGGAGCGTTTCGCGGCCTTGCGGCGGGGGAGGGAAATGCTGTCGGCACGCGCCTTTCGGGCCCAGCTCGTCATGCTGGGGCAGCGCGAACTCTTCGATTATTGGCTCCGCGCAGCCGACGGACGGCGCATGCCCGCGCGGTCGGACCTCGATCCGCTGAAGGTCCCGCGCCTTCTGCCTCATATGGGACTGATCGACTTGAGAACAGGCCCCGCCGAGGCCGCGTTCAGGCTCGCGGGCACAAGGCTCCACGAGATCTACGGGCAGGAGATCACAGGTCTACGCGCCGACGACGTCTTTTCCGGCGACGCCGCCCCCTATTGGCGCCGCGTTCATGACCGCGTGGCGGAGAGGGGCGTTCCGCTCCACGGCGTGGTCAAAGGCCCGGCTCAAGGCCGCGATCATATCGTGCTGTTTTGGCTGAGATTGCCGCTCTCTGAGGACGGGGAGCAGGTCGATCGCATTCTCTGCTACGACGTCGCCGCCCCCATGCCGGAGCTCCGCGCGCCGGCCGAGCCCTCTTCTCTCTATCGCCACCGTGTCCGCGCCCAAGCGCGGCCGGAACAGCGGCGCCTGCAATTCGGCTAGGCTCACCCCGGCGCGGCAGGTCTCAGTTCAAGATTCGGCCAAGCGCGGTCTCGGCGTCGCTGCGGATGCGCTTCACCATCGCCATGAGCCCGTTCGACCGCTGCGGCGTCAGATGCTCCTTGAGCCCGAGCTGGCCGAGCCTTTGGCCGGCGTCGATGCTCAAGATTTCCTGCGCGGTCTTGCCCGAATAGAGCGCAAACAGAATCGCGATCAGGCCGCGGACGATGTGGGCGTCGCTGTCGCCGATGAAGGTGAGGCGCGGCTTGCCGCCGCTTTGCTCGACACGGGTGGAGAGCCAAACCTGGCTGACGCAGCCTTGCACCTTGTTCGCGGCGGAATGGTCCGCCTCGGACAAGGGCGAAAGCCCGCGGCCGAGCTCGATGACGTAGCGATAGCGGTCCTCCCAGTCGCTGAGGAGATCGAAATCGGTCAGGATCTCGTCGAAGCCGGGACTGCTCCGCGTGGCGCTAAGTGTATCCATGTCATCAATATAGGCGGGAAACGAGGCAATCGCGACGGGTTAGGTCGTAAAAATTGAGCGGCGCGCCGCCACCAGGCGCCCCTGCGAAGCCTTAGGTCCCAGGACCGCCCCAGGCCTCGTCGCGATCGTCGGGATTGAGCGTATCCTGCGATCCGTCAGAGCCGAGACGCGATGGCTCGTAAGGGAAATTGGTTCCGGAGTTTTGCTCGGGATACTGCTCGGGGTCCTGGAGCCCGGTCCCGCCTTCGCCCTCGCCCGCACTCTTCGTGCCGTTGACGAGGTCGATCAGCATGCGGGCGCCGAACTGCGCCTTCTGCACCAGCACGCCGAATGCATCCTTGCCCTTGGCGCAGGTCTCGGGGTTGCGATCGCAAAACGTCGCGAGATCGTGCACCGCGGCCTGCGCCGTGCCATAGACTTCGCTCCGCTGCCGCTCGTCGGTCGGCAGCAAGAGAACGATGATCATCAACCAGAAGGCTGTCCGGAGCAGGAACAGCATCGCTTTGCCCTCTTTGTCAGCGCGAAGAAAATAGGCCAGTTTCATTACAATCCGTAAAACGCGACCGGAAAATTCGGATCTAACCCCTGGGGACGCCGGTTATCCCTTTCGTAACCTCCCTCGACCGGGACTCCGCACGCTCCCGCTTTAAGTTTCCTTAAGCGCGCAGGCCGATAATCCAGGGCCAAGAAGAGAAGGGGACGCGAGCGGGTCTTTCCCCTCCGGGATGTGCGTGTTGGGTAACGACGAGTTGCTGGCGCTTGAGGCCTATCGGCTGCTCGCCGAGAACGCGCCCGATATGATCACGCGGCACGACGAAAAGGGCCGCGTGGCGTTCGCGTCCGCCGCCGCCGAGCGCCTGTTCGGAGAGCCGCCCGCGAGCATCTTAGGCGACGGCCTGTTCGAGCGCGTGCATGTCGCCGATCGGCCCCTCTACCTCACCGCCCTGTCGCGCGCGGCTGCCGGCAGCGAGCCGGTCTCCGTCGCCTTCAGGGTCCGACGCTCGAGCTCGGGCGACGCCGTGGAATACGTCCCGGTCGAGCTGCGCTGCCGGCCTGTCGCGGTTGGGGACGGCCTCTGCCTGGTTGCCGCGACCCGCGATGTTTCCGAGCGCAGGGCGCACGAGGCCGAACTCGAGCGCGCCCGCGACGCGGCCGAAGAGGCAAGCCGCGCCAAGACCGAGTTCCTCGCCAATATGAGCCACGAGCTGCGCACGCCGCTGAACGCGGTGATCGGCTTTGCCGACATTCTCAGTGGCGAGTTGTTCGGCAAGCTCAGCGAGGCGCGCTACCGCGAATATGCCCGGCTCATCCATGAAAGCGGCAAGCATCTCCTCAACGTGGTCAACGACATTCTCGACATGTCGAAGGTCGAGGCTCGCAAGTTCAGACTGGTGAAGGAACCGGTCGATGTCGGCGCTCTCGTCGCTCTTTCCTGCGACATCATGCGCCATGCCGCCGAGCAGCGATCGCTCGTGCTGATCGCCGATGTCGTCCCCGGCCTCCCGGTGCTCGCGGCCGACAGGCGGACTTGCAAGCAGATGCTGCTCAATCTGATCGCGAACGCGATAAAATTCACCGACCCGGGCGGCGTCGTGCGCGTCTCGGCGCGCGAGGCCCAAGGCAACATCGAACTCAGCGTCGCCGATAACGGCATCGGCATCGCCAAGCAGGACTTGCCCAAGCTCGGCAATCCGTTCGTGCAAGCCAACAATGCTTACGGCCGCGCCGGGCACGGGACCGGGCTCGGACTTTCGGTCGTGGGCGCGCTTGCCGAGCTTCATGGCGGCCGCCTCATGCTCGAAAGCACGCTCGGACAAGGAACGACGGCGACGATCATCCTGCCCTGCCGGCCGGGCGATTCGCGGGAAGGGCCGGCGAAGGGCGCCGAGGTCTCGGCGGCATAAAGTCTGAGGGCTGCCGCAAAGCGGCTTTGGCGCGCGTTTAACATCTCTTTAGTTTCGGCCGCCAAGATGGCCGGTACGGAAGGCCTTTCGGCCGGGCAATTTTTGGGTATCTTTCACGATGGGCGTAGCAGCGGCACGGCTCGTGTTTCTGGCCTTTCTCGGCCTCACGGGAAGCATCATCTACAACGCGCTCTATCTCCAGGAGGAGCACCGCGCGGCCTCCGGCGCGTTGGGGCAGCCGAATGCGCCCGACAAGGCTTCGTCGGTCGCGGTCGCGAAGCTCCCGCCCGTCAGCACCGACCTCCCGCAAACGGCACCGCAACCGGGCGGCCCGACGCTGATCGTCAGAGCCGTGCAGCGCGAGCTTGCCGCGCGCGGCTTCGATGTCGGGACCGTGAACGGCGTGCCGAGCGCGAAGACGAGCGCCGCGATCTCCGCCTACGAGAAGGCTCATGGCCTCCCCGTCACGGGCACGGCCTCAGATGAGCTGTTGCGCAACATTCTCCTCGGCGACAGCGTTCCGGGCGGTGGCGCAGCGACCGGATCGGTCGCGGAAAAGACCGGGACGGCAGCCCTCGGGGGGCGGGCAAAGGTGCGGGCGGTCCAGCAGATCCTCGCCGATCTCGGTTATTCGCCGGGCGCCATCGACGGGACGATGGGCGACGCCACCTCAAGCGCCATCAGCGCCTTTCAACACGACCGCAAGGTGGCCCAGACCGGAACCATTACGCCTGAACTATTGGACGAGCTCGAGCGGGTCACCGGCCGCGACACGAGCAAACTCGCCGAGCGCTGAGCGCTCGCGAGCCGCGCCGCGATGCGGGTCAAGAGCGAGGTCTTCGTCAGAGCTTATTTGCGCCTCTGCCAAGCCGAGGGCGTCCCCGTCGTGATCGTGCGGCGTGGCGATGAGTCGGCCGGGGCAATCTTCATCCGAATCGATTCGCTCGACGGCAGCGTCATGCTTTATGGCCCGGCGCCGAGCGGCTTGGAGGGCAGCGAGGCCGAGCGGCGCTTCGTGAGCTGCTTCGGGCCGCGCCGGGCAACCATGGCCGAGGCCGACCTCTATCTCGCCCGCCAGCTCAAGTTCGACGAGGACCTCTGGATCATCGAGATCGAGGACAGGGAGGGGCGGCATTTCCTAGGCGAATCGGTCATCGGGGGATAAACAAAAGACCAAACGTCCGAGGGTAGGCCGTTTTAGCGGTTCGTTAACCTTACCCGGCCCTAACTAACGGCGGACGATGTGGCCCCGCGATGGCGAAGCGCGAGGCCTTCAGGGGGAGAGAAGAATGGGTACCATCCTTGCATTTCGCCGCGACGATGAGGCGGCGGTCCCGCTCGCGAAACCGGCGAGCGGCTCGCTTGGCGAGATCATCATCTTTCCAGGGGTCAGGATCGAGCGCGGCCTCTGGCGGGACAAGCCGGCGGACACCGGAGCGCCGTCGCGAAGACGTGCCCAAGGCCGCCGCAAGAAGTAGGGCGTCCTATCCCGATCTCGAGTAGGGGCCGCAGGACGTGGCCTTGAGCGCCTGCTCCGCGGCGTCCGCGCGAGAGGGTCCGGCCAGAGGCAAGCGCAAGAGAGCGATGCCTTCGCTGACGGGGGAATTGACCACAATCACATTATCGACGGATTCGGGCGAATCGACCCCCGCCTCTTCGACCGACTGGTCGGCGGTGATGATGATGAGCTCGACCTCCGGCCGCTTCACGTCGGCGCCGACGACCGAATAGAAATTCTCCGCTCCCGGCGTATAGAGCGCAATGAGAAGAAGCTCGTCGGTGATCCTCGCGCTGAGCCGCACCGGACCGTTCGAAAGATCGAAGCGGCAAAAGGCGTAGCGGACATCGGGCGCCATCATCGGCATGGGCTGCTGCCCGGGCGCTGCCGGCGGAATCTGGATGACGGTGTTGACCGGGCCGAGCGCCGCGAACCGGCTGAAGCCGTTCTTGGGCGCAAGCGACGGCAACGCCAGCACCGCGACAATATGGATGAGGCCCGCAAGCACGAGCCCGAGCGCGATGAACAGGCCTGGAAGCCTCATTCGCATGACAAGCGCTCGATCTTGGGGAGCCGATCGCCCGCGATAAATCCAATTCCCGCAGCGTCGGTCTCGCGTGGGCTATAGATGCGCAACATCAATGTCAGGCGCTGATCGACCGCTCCGGTCGGCAGCCAATTCTCGGGGCGCACGTGGCGCGCAAGGTTGATGCGATATGAGCCGTCGGCATGACGGAGCAGCTCTTCGCTGCTGAAGCTGTAGCGGCCGGACGAATTCGGTATCAATCCGCCATACTCGTCATAGAGAGCGACCGACCACCAGCGCGCATTGAGCGGGCGCCCCGTGATGAGATAGGTGCAATCGGCTGCGAGGGCGCGCCCGTTGTCATCGGTCCGGGCGACGAAATAGCGGGCAACGGTCGAGGTGAGGGGAAGCCGACCGCTCCGGGCGACGTGCGCCCGCGTATAGTAGTCGGCGTTCGGGTTGCCGGCGCTGAGCCAACCCTCCCAGGCTCCGACCTTGGTCGTCGTCAGAGGGGAGCCGTGATCGATCATGTACCAGGCCGATCCGATCCCGAGGATCAAAGCGACAACGAAGGTCGCGACGAAATAGACCAGCGAGCGCATCGAATGGCCCGCTTCGTCGTCGCGCCAAACGGTTGGTCGCGTCGGCGCGAGCGTGAGCGGGGAGTCGTGCACGCCGCTGGTCAAGCGTCTTGCCCCTTGGAAATCGCGCCGGGCCGCGCGGGCCTAGCGTGGGGTGGCTGCATTGTCGTCCGGACCCGCCGACAGAACGGTTTCCGCCGGAGCCGGGGCGCTCACAGTCTGAGGTTCAGGCGCGTTGCCGGCATTGCCCGCCGCGGCCGCGCTCGACGCCGGCTGCGCGCCCGACGCCGGGGCCGGGGCCTCGGCGCGATCCGGGCGCTTTTCCGCGTCGCCCGGCGCAAGCGGCCGGGCTTCTTTCAACATCCCGCTCAGCTTTTCGAGAACCTGCCGCGTTGCCGAAGACATATCCTTGACGCTCTCCGGCGCCGGCGCCGCAACCACTTCGGGATTGGCCGCGGCATTCTGCGCCAGCGTGGCCGCGATGCGCTCCTGCTCGGCGGCCTGGACCGGGTGAACCGGCAAGCCCGCAATCTGCGGAATGTTGTCGGTATCGTGCGCCGCCACCATGTAGGCGTGCCAAGTTTGCGCCGGAAAGCTGCCGCCGGTCACCCGCGACATCGGCGTGAAGTCGTCGTTGCCGAGCCAAACGCCGGTGACGTATTGGCCGGTGAAGCCGATGAACCAGGCATCGCGATAGGCCGAGCTCGTTCCGGTCTTGCCGGCGGAGTAGGTGTAGTCGAGCTGCGCCGCCTTGCCGGTTCCCTCGAGCACCACCGCCTGGAGCATGGTGTTCAGCTGCTCGATCACCTTGCGCTCGAAGATCTGTTTCCGCGCCGGCTCGTCGCGCTCGTGATTGTAGATGACATCATTGCCGGCCAACGTCTTGATTTCCTCGATGGCGTAGGGGCGGACTTCCAGGCCGCCGGCGGCGAAGACGGCGTAACCGCCGGTATGCTCGAGCGGCGTCATGCCGTTATCGCCGAGCGCGAGCGAGCAGGTCTTCTTCAGATGCTTGATGCCGATCTTCTCGAGATCGGCGAGCACCTTCTCGCGTCCGGCCTGAAGCGAAAGCTTGACCGCGATGGTGTTGATCGATTTGGCGAGCGCCATGCGAAGCGTCATGCGGCCGCGGTAGCCGCCCGAATAGTTCTTCGGCGCCCAGCGTCCGCAACTCACCGGACTGTCGCTGATGGACGATTCAGGCGTGAAGCCGTTCTGGAGCGCGGTGAGATAGACGTAGCCCTTGAACGACGAGCCGGGCTGGCGGAAGGCGTGGGTCGCACGGTTGAATTGGCTCTCGCCGTAATCCTTGCCGCCGACGAGAGCGCGCACCGCGCCGTCGGTCTCCATGGAGACCAAAGCGCCGTTGTCGAAATTGCGCGACTTGCCGAATTGCTTGATGGTTTGATCGACCGCTTGCTCG
>DASTKZ010000144.1:0-4832 GCA_035715445.1 Methyloceanibacter sp. | reverse complement strand
CGGGAACGAAATCGACCAGCTTGTCGGCGGTGGCGTTCGGAAACTTATGAGGTGAAGCGCCGCGTCGCTCAGCTCGCCTGCGTTGTGCGGCGGGATATTCGTCGCCATGCCGACCGCGATGCCGGAGGCGCCGTTCGCCAGCAAATTGGGAAAGGCGGCCGGGAGCACCGACGGCTCCTGCTCGCGCCCGTCGTAATTGGCGCGGAAATCGACCGTGTCCTCGTCGATGCCATCGAGGAGATGGGCGGCGACGGCCGTCAGCCGCGCCTCGGTGTAGCGGTCGGCGGCCGGATTATCGCCGTCGATATTGCCGAAATTGCCCTGACCGTCGATCAAGGGATAGCGGACGGAGAAATCCTGCGCGAGCCGCGCCAGAGCGTCGTAGATCGCCTGATTGCCGTGGGGATGGAAGTTGCCCATGGTGTCGCCGACGATCTTGGCGCATTTGCGGAATTCGCCTTGCGGGCTGAGCCTAAGCTGCTGCATGGCGTAGAGCAGGCGCCGGTGCACCGGCTTGAGCCCGTCGCGTACGTCGGGAAGCGCGCGGTGCATGATGGTGGAGAGCGCATAGGCGAGGTAGCGCTCCTCGAGCGCCTCGCGCAGGTCCACGTTCTCGATCGGCCCCGAATCATATGGCGGTGAGATGCGCCGTCCCATTCATCGCGCTTACCGCATCGGCCGATTCCGCTCAAGGGCCTGCCCTGCCCACGGCCGAAGCCCGAGCGCGTTGCGGCAGACCTCATATCGGCTATAAGCAGGGGTCGTCCCCTCACCCCGCCCCCTATCCGTGCCCAAGTCTCACACCTACATTCTCGGCATCAACGCCTACGATCACGATGTTGCCGCCTGTCTCTTGCGCGATGGCGCCATTGCGTTCGCCATCGCCAAGGAGCGGATCAACCGGCACAAGCACTCGACCGGCTTCTACCACGACGTGATCGACTACTGTCTGCGCGCGGAGGGCATCACGCTCGACGACGTCGATCTCGTGGTGCGAAATTGCTACGTGCTTCCTGTGGGCGAGTTGGAACGGCGCCTGACCTACCAGGACGTGCCCGAAATCCTTCCGCCCAAGGAGCGGAAACTCGCGCCCGAATATCCCCTGTTCCGCTCCCGCTCCGGCAAGGTCGTCGATATCTCCCATCACGTCGCTCATGCCTATAGCGCCTTCGCCGTGTGTCCGTTCAAGGAAGGCGCGTTGATGGTCGTGGACGGGGTCGGCAGCTACGCCGCGGACATTGCCGAGGAAGGCCACCGGATCGACAATCTTAGTCCGCTCGCGCGCGAGTCCGAGAGCTACTACCGGTTCGAAGGCTCGACGCTCGAGCCGCTGAAGAAAGTGTGGCTCGAACCCGTTACCGGATTTCTCGCCGACGAGTTCTTCAACATGAACGGTCTCGGCGCGCTCTACAGCCGGGTGTCGAGCTACATTTTCTCCGACTGGAACAAATGCGGCGAGGTAATGGGTCTTGCGCCTTACGGACGGGCCAACCAGTTCAAGTCGCTCGTCGCCTTCGCCAACGGGTCTCTCGACGTTCCCGAATGGACCGAGGCGTTCGACCAACCCTACCTGCCCGAAGACGAAAAATGGGAAAGCAGCCCCGGCATGCAGCATTGGCAGGATCTGGCCTGGCGCGTGCAAGACGACACCGAGCGGGTCCTGATCGAGCGCGCGATCTGGCTACGCGAGACGACGGGCGCCAAGAATCTCTGCATCGCCGGCGGCGTGGGGCTCAACTGCGTCGCCAACGGCAGGATCGTGCGCGAGGCCGGCTTCGACAATGTCTGGATTCAGCCCGCTGCCGGCGACGACGGTATCGCGATCGGCTGCGCCTATTACGGGCACCTCGCCATCCACAACAAGCCGCGCAGTTTCGTCATGGAGCACGCCTTTCTCGGCGCGCCCTACAGCGACCGTGACGTTGAAGCCGCGGCGAAGAAGTGGTTTGTCACCGTCAAGACGTGCCACGCGCCGGACGACGATATCACCGCCGAAACCGCCAGGGTGCTGGCCGAGGAAAAAGTCGTCGGCTGGTTTCAGGGCGGCTCCGAGTTCGGCCCGCGCGCGCTCGGCAATCGCAGCATCCTCGCCGACCCGCGCAAGGCCGCCATGAAGGATTTGCTCAACGCCCGGGTCAAGCATCGCCAAGCCTTCAGGCCGTTCGCGCCGATCGTTCTCGCCGAGCGCGCCGCGGAGGTCTTCGAGGGCGATGAAGACTCACCATTCATGCTGCTGGCCAAGCGCGTGCGCCCGGAGTGGAAAGAGAGAATCCCGGCCATCGTTCATGTCGACGGCACCGCGCGCGTGCAGACGGTGCGGCGCGAGCACAATGAACGCCTCTATCGCTTGCTGCTTGAGTTCGAGAAGCTCACCGGCGTCCCGGTGCTCTTGAACACTTCGTTCAACATCAGAGGCGAGCCGATCGTCGAGACTCCGGCCGACGCCATGAAATGCTTTCTCTCGACCGGCATCGACTATCTCGCCATGCATGATCTCCTGGTCGGCAAGAGCCGCTATCACCGCCTGTTCTATCCGGTCATGAAATGGGGGTCTGACGTCGCGACGATGATCAAAGTCGGGACTGGAACCGACCTCAGCCGGGGCGAAGCGTGAGGCGCCGTCGCCGCGCGCGGTCCGACGCTTGCGATAGAAACAGCGGAAAATCCTCCACCCTTGGCAAGGCAGGGCCGCGCGGTTATGCTGTTTCCGGCTCTCCGGGATTCGTAACGACCGGTAGGCTGAAAACTGCCGAGAAGGTTCATGCGTGCTGGTCTCTGACTAAAGCCAGAGGAAGCACGCTTTGCCGTCACAACGAGGATCTCTCATGCTGCAGCGTGGGAGAGGAAAGGACGGTTGAACGGAATGGGAAATAGTCTTTTGTCGGCTCGCGCCGACGCCAGATCAAAGGGGCCACGCAGGTGGCTCGCCAAGTCTGTAGCAGCCGCGGCGATCGCCTTGTTCTGGTGCTTAAGCGCGGTCGGCACGACCGTTGGAACCACCGTCGGGGTAACGACCCTGGCGACCGCTGTGAATGTGGCGACAGCCACGCCCGCGGAAGCCGGACGGCGTTACCGTCGCCGGCGCCGCCGTCGCCGCTGGCGGCGCGGCCGCTGGTACTGGGGCTGGTGGTAGCAGCAGCGCCACTAAGCGCTCAAGACATGCAACGGGCCGATCCCCAGGGACCGGCCCGTTCTTTTTCGATCTAGCCGTCGGCCTCTCTCCAAGCAATTACGCGGACAGCTTGGCGCGACGCGCGAGAAGGCCGATCAGGCGCTCTCTCGTCTCCGGCATGGCGAGGCCGTGCGGCGCGAGCACGTCTCTCTCAAGGAAATATCCCGTGAGCGCAAATCCCGAGAGGAGATCGCTCTCGCCTGACGCCGCGTCGTCGTCGCGAAGGAACGCCGGGAGTTTGAGCAGCTTGGCGTCGTAAGGCTGGCCCGCCTCGCGCGAGACGGCGCGGCCCGAGCGGGGCGAGACATAGACGAGGTCGCTGTCGCCGCCGGTTGCGGCGCATTCGCTAAGATCGAGACCGAAGCCGAGCTCTTGGAGTAGAAGAAGCTCCCAGCGGACGAGCAGCGCCGGCCAGAGCCGGGGCGCGTCGAACGCTCCAATCACGTGGAGCGCGTCGGCGTAAAGCTGAGGGTGTGGGTCGCGCTCCGGCAAGAGGCGGGCGAGGCCCGCGAGCGAGCCGATGGCGGCGAGAGCGGCCGCATCGTCGAGTGCGCGCGCGGCATGCGCCTCGATCATCTCGACATTGAAGCCGCCGAGATGTTCCGAAAGCCGTGCCCGCCAGGTGACGCGCAAGAGATTGCCGGGCTGAAGCAACGGGCGAAGCCGGCGCGACCGCCCTCCCCGCACGAGCCCGAGATGGCGTCCATGGCCGAGCGTGAACAGCTCGGCGACGGCGTTCGCTTCGCCAAGCGGCTTTGCGCCGAGGAAGATGCCTTCGTCGATCCAATCCATGAGTCGGCGAAGCTTCGCTCTATCGCTTCGGATAGTCGAGGCCCATCTCGCGATAGCGCTCGGGATCGTCCGCCCAGTGCTCGCGCACCTTCACGAAGAGAAAGAGGTGGACGGGCGCCTCGATCATCGCGCCGATCTCGGCGCGGGCGGCGGTCCCGATCTCCTTGATGGTGCGGCCCTTGGCCCCAAGCACGATCTTCCGCTGGTTTTCGCGCTCGACATAGACCGTCTGCTCAATCCGGACACTGCCGTCGGCGCGCTCGTCCCAATCGATGGTCTCGACCGTGAGCTTATAGGGAAGTTCCTCGTGGAGGCGCAGGAACAGCTTCTCGCGCGTGATCTCCGCGGCGGCCTGCCGCAGCGATTGATCGGTCAGCTGGTCGGCGGGAAAGAGCCACGGGCCCTCCGGCACGGCTTCGGCGAGAAAGGTCTTGAGGTCGCCAATACCGTCTCCTGTCAGCGCCGAGACCATAAACACGCGGTCGAATCCGGTTCCCGCCGAAAGATCGCCGGCGAGGCACAACAGTTCGGGCTTGGCCACCAGGTCGACCTTGTTGAGGATGGCGATGCGGGGCCTTTTCACTTCGGGCAAATGCGAGAGCAGCGGCTCGAGAGCTCGATCGAGGCCGCGCTCGGCGTCGATGACGGCAGCGACGACGTCCGCGTCGCCCGCGCGCTCCCAGGCTGCTTGCGCCATGGCGCGATCGAGCCGCCGCTTTGGCTGAAAGATCCCCGGCGTATCGACCAGGATCACCTGGGACGCGCCGATTGGCGCAATCCCGCGCACCGGCCCGCGCGTCGTCTGCGCCTTATGCGTCACGATCGAGACCTTGGCCCCGACGAGCGCATTGGTGAGCGTCGATTTGCC
>DASTKZ010000143.1:0-4313 GCA_035715445.1 Methyloceanibacter sp. | reverse complement strand
AAGGCGGGAAGTCGCAATCGCCAACTTCCCCATCGGCCCGCCTCGGGGAGCGTTGAATGCCCCAAAGCGGCCTACACCGAATTCACTAGGCGGCCTCCGCTAGTTCAGGTTTGCGCCTCCGGTCTAGGCAAGCGGGCAGCTTGGGCTCGCGGATGGTCAGCCCAGCCCTCTTGGCAGATGCGCTATGAACCCGAAGCTCAGCGACATGCTCCTAGCAATGCGGCAATTTTCGCTTTCAGCTACCTAGCCGCAACCATCATCGGTCTTCCGTAAGCCAATTAGAAAATGCCGAACCGGCGTGAGTGTTGATGCGTCCTTTAGCGAATAGTCCTGACAGGCGCTTGAAGTGCCGGTTCCGCTGCGCGCAGTGTCAGAATATCGTGCATATTAGACAAAGTAAGATTTGGAAGAGAAAAAAGCCGGAATTTAGCGATATTTTTTGCATGATATCGCTGTGAGTAAAACGTAAATGCCCGTGCCGCCGCAGGGCCGGGATGACGGCTAGAGCCATGACGAAGCATCAAGATTTCACCGAAGCGGCCGACCCTCTCGCCCTTTTCCGGGCCTGGATAGCCGAGGCGGAAGCGGCCGAGCCCGCCGATCCCGAGGCAATGGCGGTCGCCACGGTCGATGCGTCCGGCCTGCCGAATGTGCGGATGATTCTGCTCAAAGGAGCCGATGAGCACGGCTTCGTCTTCTATACCAATTGCGAGAGCGCGAAGGGCGGAGAGCTTGCCGCCAATGCCAAGGCCGCGCTTCTTTTCTATTGGAAGAGCCTCGGCCGGCAGATCCGCCTGCGCGGACTGGTCGAACCCGCAAGCGAAGCGGAGGCCGATGCCTATTTTGCCACCCGCCATCGCGAGAGCCGGATCGGCGCTTGCGCCTCGCGCCAGTCGCGCCCGCTTGCGAGTCGCGCGGCGCTCGAAGCCGAGGTGGCGCGCTTGACCGAGAGCTTCGCCGGCGGCGAGGTGCCCCGCCCCGCCTATTGGCGCGGCTACAGGCTCATCCCGCTCGAGATCGAGTTTTGGCAGAACGGGCTGTTCCGCCTGCATGACCGGATCGTGTTCCGCCGCGCCAGCGCGAAGGCGCCCTGGACCAAGGCCCGGCTCTACCCTTGAGCCAGGGGCCAAAGCGCGACCACAAACCTGCCACGGCCTTGCAATAGCTTGTATAAGGGCGAGGACACATTCCGGCTGGGCGGCCGGCGCGAGGGCTGCGACGTGAGCTATACAATGGCGCGCTATGCGACCGCGCGGTTCCCGGTCAAGGAGGCGCATGAGGCCACTTGGGCGCGGCGCATCGCCCTTTTCTTCGTGCAGCTCCTCATCTTGACGGTGCTTCTGCACCGCTTCTCCCTGTTGACCACGCCCGTGGCGCTGAACCTGATGGGGGTGTCTATCGCCGGGTTCTTCCTCGCCATCGCCATCGCAATCTTTTCCCTCATTCGCATCTGGTTCGGTGGACAGACCGGCGCGGGCCAGGCCTTTGCCGCAATCGTGATCGCCTTGCTCGGCCTTGCCGCGCCCACGTTCTTTGTCGCGAAGGGGGCGCTTCTCCCGCGCTTGAACGATATTGCCACGAGCCCCGACGAGCCGCTCACCTTCAATGTTCTTCTTAGCCAGCGTCCCGCCGACGCGAATCCGATCAAGAATCCCGACGCCGCCGCGATCGAAGAACAGATCGACGCTTATCCCGATCTTGGGCCGATGATTCTGGAGCGCGCCGCCCCCGAAGTGTTCAGCCTGGTGCAAGAGGCGGTCGAGCGGCGAGGCTGGACCATCGTCTCGAGCGAGACACCGGGCGAGACCGGCATCGGCCGCATCGAGGCGACCGACCAGTCCCTGGTCATGGGCTTTACCGACGACGTGGTCGTGCAGGTCAAGGGCGACGACACCCGCGCCCAGATCGATGTCCGATCGGTGTCGCGCTATGGCATGCACGATCTCGGCGCCAATGCCGCGCGCATCCGCGCCCTCTTCGAGGAAATTACGACGACGCTGGAGAAGGGCGAGAAGACGGTGCTCGAGCAGGCCAAGCCCAAGGAAGAGGCCGCTCCCGCCAAGAAGGACGCCACCCAGAAGCGCGTCAAGAAGCGCGTGAAGAAAAGACGCCCAGTAACCCGCTAGGTCCGTCGGCCGCCACGAGATCGCGGGCGGCGAGATGCTCCAGATGCGCGAGCACTGAGAGCGCGGCCGCTCCTTTGAGGCCGGCGTCGAGCGTTCCGTAGAGGCGCTCGACAATGCGCGGGATGGTGCGCACGCCGTCGTCGAGGCAGGCGAGGATGGTTTGCTCGCGCCACTTCCGATGCATTATGTAGGCCTTCACCACCCGTTGCGGGGTCTGGATGCGGCCGCCATGACCCGGCAGGAATACCTTGTCGTGGCGCTTCATCAATCGCTCGAGCGAGGCGAGGAACTGCGCCATGTTGCCCTCGGGCGGGGCGATGACCGTGGTGTTCCAGCCCATCACGTGATCGCCGGTGAATACCGTGCGCTTGCCGACGAGGGCAAAACACAGATGGTCCGGCGCGTGCCCCGGCAGATGCAGAACGTCAAGCGCAAAGCCCTTGATCCTGATCGTGTCGCCGTCTGCCAGTCTCCGGTCCGGCGCGAAGCTAGGATCGACGAAGGCCTCGCCGAGGCCGGGAACGCCCGCGCCGCGCGGCGTTCCCGTCGCTCCGAACGCCGCGATCTTTCCGCCCGCGAGCGCCTGCAAGCCGCGCGCGCCGTCGCAATGATCGCGATGACTGTGCGTTACAAGAATATGGGAGAGGCGCTCGCCCTTGATGGCGGCCACGACCGCCTTCAGATGGCGCTCGTCGGCGGGACCCGGATCGATGACGGCGACCTCGCCGCTGCCGACGACGTAGCTGTTGGTGCCGAGAAAGGTGTAGGGCCCGGGATTGTTGGCGACGATGCGGCGAATGCCGGGCCCAACCTCTTGGGCCACGCCATAATCGACATCCTGGTTGCGGTTG
Source organism: Methyloceanibacter sp. (assembly GCA_035715445.1). GTDB lineage: Bacteria > Pseudomonadota > Alphaproteobacteria > Rhizobiales > Methyloligellaceae > Methyloceanibacter. The sequence continues at coordinate 1,336 of DASTKZ010000143.1, read as the reverse complement.
AAGGCAAGCTCCGCCGACATGACTTTGTAAGCTGTTCTCTTTGATCGCGCCTATTGTAGCGGAGCGCGTCCTGGGCGGCAGCGCCGCCCTCCTGGCAGCGTTAACTTTCCCATGGCATTTTGCAGAAAATAAGGCCCTTGCCGGGCCTTGAACCGCAACGCTTTGCGGGGCGCGGCGGCGCCCGGGAACCCGGCGCAAAGTCAGATTAGCGGAGCTCGTAGCAGATCGCGTAGACGCTTGGATTGCGGGTCACGTCGTACCCGACCCGGCATTGCACGAGATAGGTCTGATCCGGATGACGGAACAGAATGAAAGTTGATCGATTGTCGAAGGCCTGGGCGTAACCGGCAATTTGCCACCCCGTCTTCAGCAGTTGCTCGATAGCGGGTTCGTTCTCAGCGGCGGTCGAAACCCTTGCTGACAACGTCAGCATGGCGAAGCCGGCAAAGACAGTTCGCCAAGATGCGGTCACCTTGCAGCGAGCCGGGCGCTTTCCATGCATGCTCGATATTGGGCCTACTCTGCCCAAAAAAGGTGCAGCCCTTAGGGGTACGCTTCATGGCCGCTTGATTGCCGGGAATATCAGCCTGGACCGGAGCAGTCATGCGCCAAAATCGCTTCAAGGTGATCTTGAAGATGCTGCAACCGAAAGCGCGTTCAGGAACGCGCCGGCAAATAGCCCGCTCCGCGGTCACACTTCATCCGTCGCCGAGGGTGGCCAAGGTTGGCAAGCGAGGCGCGAAGACACTGTGACACCGCGTCTTTTCCCGCCAGCAGCAGTGGCTTTTGCAAAACAAGACGGGCGACGCTGCGAAGCAGCAATTGGGTTCGTTCACAATTGGCCGCGTTCGGCTATCTCCGCCGCTTGCTTTGCTTACAGTTAGTGCCCGTCTGAAGCCGAGCACGCCCCTTGCTTGTCTTCATTATCGCCTGCCCGTGCGCCGGTAAAATGCCCTCAATACCAATGTGCTTCAATTGCAGCAGCAGACCAGCGACCGGACCGATCAACGCTTGCACCAAATCCTACGCATATTCTGCAAGTTTCCGTGCCACACTAGCGGTTTTATGGTCTCTCTGAGATACTTGCTTGTTTCAACTTCGCGATGTTGTCATCGAACATGGCCAGATCGTTCGACAGCTGGTGGTTACCCGGGGATTGCTCCACGAGCCGCGCGATGATGACGCGTCCCTGCTGTAACAAGTCGAGTGCGCGTGACGCGTCCCCCTGTTGAGCTAGCACAGCGGCAATGGCCCCTTGGCCAATAGCGAGATCGCGCTGATGGTCGGTTTTGCTGGAATCGGCCTTTACAAGCCGCTCACGAATGGCAAGGCTGTC
>DASTKZ010000142.1:0-30442 GCA_035715445.1 Methyloceanibacter sp. | reverse complement strand
CGCGCCCAAAATGTGCATCCAATCGCTGCGCTCCAGACGGAGTATTCGCTGTGGAGCCGTGACCCGGAAGGCGAGTTACTCGATACGGTGCGCGAGCTTGGCGTCGGATTCGTCGCATATAGCCCGCTCGGCCGCGGCTTCCTCACCGCCAGGATCACCAGCCTTAATGATCTCGCCAACAATGATTGGCGTCGCAGCATGCCTCGTTTCGAGCAGGAGAATTTCGGTCGGAATATGGAACTGGTGGATCGGATCAAGCGGCTTGCTGCGGAAAAGGGCTGCACGGCCCGCACAGCTTTCCCTCGCTTGGGTGCTGGCCCAAGGGAATGACGTTGTTCCTATCCCCGGAACCAAACGACGTCGATATTTGGAAGAAAATGTCGGTGCGCTCGATGTTCACCTGACGCCAAGCGATCTCGCCAATATCGACGCCAGTCTGCCTCCCGGATCTGCAGTAGGTTCACGCTATTCTGCACCAGGCATGAGGGCTATCAACCAGTGAATGCCGAGAAGGTGCCGGCGCGCCTGGAGATCGCTAGATGGCCCCGTCAAGAGGATCGCGTGCTGCGGTAACCAACGCACCAGTCCCAACGCCTGCACTCCGATGATACAGATCGAGTGCGATCACTAAGCCATTGGGAGCTTGCAAGCGCGTGTAGTTGTGAATCCATGTGGAGCCCGGATAGTAAACTTTAAAGAATTTCATTAGCCCTGCATCGGCCAGGATCATCAGGTAAGCTGTTCCATTGTAGACCTGATCGACGCAGTCTTGCAGAAACGGACCGTGATAGGCGTCGGTGACCATATAGGCATGGAGCTCAGACCTGGTCATTCTGTCCAGTTTCTCGCGAAACTGAGCCTCCATGATTGTCATGGCCCGTTCCACTCCCTTAAGTTCGCACTCGGCTGATTGTGGGTTGCAACTGGCCATAACTCTGCTCATTTCCGCCGCTACTCGATCCAGCATCGGCTGCGTCCAAATCACTGGAATACGATATTGGCAGCCGGTCCCAGTGCACACTGTCATAAGGTATCCCGTGGCTCGATCCTTCATCAGAAGCCAACGAGGAAGGTTTCCGCTCGCCTCTACGAAGCGAGGTAATTCCAATTGAGTTACGGGGAGTAGCGGCCTTCCATCAGCGCCCTTGAGGGAGCGGTCACCGTATGTAGGAGAGCGATCGCGAGTAATATTAAGGTGACGGTAGCCCCTATCATCGGCAAATCGACTCAACGTAAAACGATCGTACTGGGGGCTGTCTTTTCCGCCAAAGTTATAAGGCAGTGGTGCTGCTGGTGTTGCATGTGCGGATGGAAGTCCAAAGGTTAAGGAGCCGCATAGCAGCAATGCCAATGTTCTCATCTCGCATTGATGAGTACGTGGCGAGCTTCTCAACGCGGATGCAATCTTGGACATGGCACTCTCTCGTAGAGTGCCAACAAAACGTTAGCCGCCAGTTACCTCATTGGAGCGCAGTCACACGCCAACATTAGGACGTCGCGGGGCAGAGGAGCGTCAGCCTGTCTAAAGCCCGATCAAAATCAGTCCAATCCAAACCGCGGCGACCGCAACCGTCAGAGTAATAGTGGCGAACTCGATCTGCATGTATGTTCCCCCGCTCGCTGGTAGGGCCTAGTCAATTCCTTCCGTCCGCCAGCTTATTCGCCACGCAAGCGGCGTAACCGTGATCGCGCTCGCGCTGTTTGTACGTAAACATGGCGACCAGCGAACCCCACCGTTTGCGCTCGATCTCGGCATGGCATGCGTTGTTCGCCTGCACGAGTGACCATCGCTTAGCGGGGTCTGCTCCCTTCGGGTGAAAGAACAGCGAGTTGCACGCACCTACGCACAAACTGGAAATCAGCACCAATGCCCGCAATTGGCCTTGCCGTTATTTGTATGGCGATGTGGAAAGCGGCGGTGGTGCGTATTCGACGACCTGCGCCCGATGGTGAAAGCAGGCGGCCAAAGCACCGCAACTGATAATGGTCGCAATGACAACGACACTGATACGCATGACTATCCCCCGTTCATTGGAGAGACGGTCTCCCCGTTTTTGAGGTCGAAGTGGTGGAGAGACCGGCCAACTCACCACTCGTTTGAGCAAAAGCGAATCGATCAAGGAGATCCTAATTTCTCGTTAAGTAGTTGCGGGTCAAATTTGAGCGATGCGTAATGTTCGGGGGAACTACCGATGAGGTTTGCGACCTTTGTAGCTGTTGTTGCGCTGACTAGCGGAACACTGGGTTGCTCACCGTCGCCGACTTACAGAACTGCCGGGGGTGCCGCTGGGGGGTGCTGCGGGGGTACTAGGCGGCGCTCTCCTCGCCGGTCCTGTAGGAGCGGTGGCAGGAGGCGCTGCTGGCGCGGCAACCGGGGCTGCTCTCGTAGCCCCCAGTGAAGAACGGCTTCGCTAACTGACTTCAGCTAATCGGTCTTGTTTGCGGTTTGCTTCTCTTCTCCTCGCCGGGCTGGTTGCCGGTGCAGGCGAGTGAGGCTTGTTCTCGATTACAGGGGAAGTGCCTGAAGCAGGGTCTGCTGTTGGCACATTGCGGACATTGGCGCCGATGCTGAGCATCTCCGCTTTCGGGGCCAAAGCGAACACCCCTCATCCGCTTTTTTTGAACCGTCCTAAATTTCTGGTCGCGTGCCTCCTTCACTTATCCTTTATTAACCATGAAGCGTCACCCTTTCATGATGAGCCCCAAACCGAAATCGAAGGGTGCAAACATGAGCCTAGAGCCCGCGGAAACTACTCCGACTCCTCCGCAGTCTAGCGCTGCGAATCCCACAGGATATCGCATCTCCATTTTTCCGGCTGCTGTCGAAATCTCTGCAAGGCTAGCCTCCGCCGAAGAGCTGCAGATGCTAGTAAAAGTTTTGCAGGCAAACGCAGCAATCTGGGAAAACGCGACCAAGAATGATGCTGCGAACGTGGTAGTCCCCTCCTAGCAGACCGCACCTCGAGCAAGCCTCAGCGGATTCGTCTGCCATACAATCGCGATGCGGGGCTCGGTAGATTCGACTGCCGCGTAAGCCGCGCCGTGAATCGTCCAAACGCGATTAGCACTTGATTCACAGGTCCAGCCCCGTCGAGCGCGCGCTCGAATTTCCTGCGCCACAACGGGAGCTCGCTTTGTTCCAAGTCGCTCAGGGTCTCACGTCCGCTTAAAGCCCCGTCGCTCCCGCGCGGGGCTTTCCCTTTCTTTTGGAACATCACTTTCAACGGTCCGTTTTCCCACTAGCCAGTCGGAGGCCGTGTCTCCGCCGACTGGTTAGGCCTGGTATCGCGTTCCATGCGTGGTGCCAGGCCGCTCCTTTACCGTTGCGCAATAGATTGAGGTCTAAACCTCTGGAACACCCGGAGGTACGAGATGAAGTTCCTCGTCGCAACGCTCTCGCTTCTAGTTCTTTTCGCTGTGACCGGTTCAATGGTTGCCTTGGTAATGGGCGCAGGAGGATACCTGCCTGACTTATCCGTCACGCCCTTATCCGTCACGCCAAAATAAACATAGTGCCGGGCCTTCCACTGCGGCGCGCGGGAGTTAACCTTGTGGGTCATTTCGAAATCTCGGTTGAAGGCTGAATGCTACGGTTGATGCCAGCCAGATTCTTCGAGTGGTAACGAATTTCTGGTTAGGCCCGGCGTCAAATTCCTCCTCGACACAGAAAGAGGCGTCGGGCCGCTCTCATTTGGAACATCACTTTCAGCGGTCCGTTTTCCTACTAGCCAGTCGGTGAGATGAACACCGGCTTGGTTAGGCCCGGTGCTCGTTCGCTACTTTCGCAGAGTACCGGGCCACCCTTTGGGAACATCAATTCACGGCTGTCGTTGTCTTAGGAGCTAGTCGCGAAGGGGTTGCGCTTCTTCGGCTGGTTAGGCCCGGTGCTTCCTCTCCACTCCCGTGCAAGGTTGGTACCGGGCCGCTATTTCAACACTAAGGAGTACCCAATGAAGAAGATTGCATTTGCACTTGCGCTGGTCCTGGCGGGCGCAGGCCTCGTCGTCGGACTAGCCTCCACCGACGCTAATGCCGGTGCTCGCAAAGTCTGCAAGCAGGGGCTTGAGAGGCACCCGATGGCTGGCGAGCACAGTGATCTGATGAAGCGGTGCAAAGCAGAATACAAAGCTCTCAAGAAGGCCGGTCACACTCCTCGAGTGTATTAGGTTCAAATGAGGGGGTTACCTACGTAGCTCTCACACAAGCCTTTAAGCCCGGGGATCTCACCGGGCTTTCTTTTGTCGTCATGCGCCTCCGCAAGCGGTTCGCGCCTGCGGGAGACACGCCGGTAGCTTCGGATAGCCGTCCTCGAAGTATTCAAGCTGATAGTCGCCCGGAGTCGGCCACGCCTGATCGCTCCAATCCGGCCAAGCCATTCTCCTGCGGGTTCTGTGCTGAGTCACCCTAGCTCTCGTCCCGCATTTAGCGGAGCAATGCCATTGCTTCTCCCGCTTCGGGGCGAACCTTGCGCCGCAGTCACAGGTCCGACTCTCATCCCGCCAATCGGGCATCAATCCTGGATTACGAGCGCCAGCAAGAACCAAAAAATGGACAGCATGCCCAACAAAACGCGAGCTCTGTCAGAGCCTTTGAGGAAGTAGTAGAGGCCCGCAACGATAAGTCCTGCGAAATGGATTGAGCGACGCCTTTAAGAGTCCCGGCCAAGGTCGAGTAAGCCAGAAAGGCCCATCATTAGCGCAAACAGGCTAAGACGGCGACGATTATATTGAAGTGAAGCTTTCGCACGTGACACCCCCTCGAAATGATCGGTTTTAACGCGGGCGACCTTCTCCTGCAACCAAAGTGACGGTGGTCAAAACATCGTCAGGACAAGGCGATCGCGCTTGAAATATCCGGACTTATCGCCGACCTTCCCCGTGGGGCGGCTCTTTTCACGCCGGTCCCTTTGCAGCCAGGTGGAGCGATGAAGCGAAGAGTAAGACAATGCTCGGTGGCGGCGGCGCTCATCTTGGGCCTCTTCATTCCGCTCGTGCCTCCGGCAACCGCAGGTGACGCCGAATCGGCGAACCCTGCCGCGGCCGCTTCCGATGCCGAGTTCGACGGCGAGTGCGTGATGGGGCTTGCGCTCGGTAAGGACATCAAGACCGACTGCTCGGTCTCGACCATTTATGGCGGCAGGACCTATTGCTTCGGCAACGAGACGGCGAAGCAACTCTTCCTCAAGAAGCCCGACGAGTTCCTGCTCCAGGCGCATGTCTACTATTCGAGCAAGCAGCCGGCGCAGGGCGATTCAGACAATCGGCCGAAAGAGAGCGAGTAGAACTCGCGGGGCGGCCGTAACCGGAAGCCGCTGTAACTGATTGAAATTCAACTGAAATATGAGCTCTTACGGACTCGCGGTGATACCCGGGGCAACGCCGCGCGTGTCAGGAGCCGCTCGCCTGCGACTGCGCCGCGAACCGCGCCGCGGCGGTGTCGGTCACGACCACGTCGAGCTTGTTGTTGTCGCCGCGGGCGAAGTTGAAGCGGAAATTCGGATTGGTCGAGACCGAGAAGGTGCTGTCCATCTTGAACACGAGCTCACCGTCGCGCTTCACCGTGACCGTATTGACGTAGCGCGCGGGGATGATGTTGGCGGTGTTGATGTCGAGCTGCATCCCGTTGGCGTTCGGGTGCTTGATCATGACCTGCGCCGACCAAATTGGATTCGCATCGAGCGCGGGCGGGAACGTCTTTACGATCATCTTGCCGAGCCCGACCATCTCGGTATCGGGGTCCTTGGCCTGCATCGCCCCGCAGCCGCCGGCGGCGGCCACGAACTTGCTCGCCATATGCAGCGAGCCGTCGGCGGTTTCGAGCACGGCGCGGACTTGCGAGAAATTGTCGATGCGAACGCGCGTAGAAAAGCTCCGCTCGCCGCCTTTGCCTTGCGCCGGACCGAAGCTCAGCGTCGCAACCTTGGGATCGGGGTTCTTGTCGATGAAGAGCGTCAGCGATTTGAGGTCTTGCATGACATGCGGCGGCACGCGCACGGTCAGCGGCACGATCGCCGCGTCCTCCGCCGTGCCGGGAATCTCGAGAACGACAACGCCGTCTTCCTCGGCGATGGCGCGATCGCCAAAAGCCTGCTTCTTGAGCGTCGGCCAGAGGTCGATATCGGCGCTTGCCGGCGGTGCGAGAACGAGGAGACCCGCGAGCGCGGCGGCGCCGCTTACAAAGCCCAGGGTCTTGAGGGGCAGGGGCATGGCGTCGTCCTCATCGTGCCGGTCGCGCGGAGTATATCATTCCCATTCGAGCTCTGCGAAGGCCGCAGTGACGTTGCGAACGTGATAGTGATCGAACAGTTTCCAGGCATCGCGCTCGGAATACCCGGCCTGCATCGCGTCCTCTAAGGTCTTGCCATCCTTGATCAATTTTCGCACATCGGCGGCGATGGCGCCGAGATAGCGCTGCTCGGGGAATATCGCCTCGGGCATCGCCATGGCATGCGGTCCGTGCCCGGGCACGACGCGGGCGGGCGTCGCCCGCGACAGTTCCTCGATCAGCGCGAGCCACCCCACGATCGATCCGTCGAGCGTGGGAACATGGACCGAGAAGAGGAGGTCGCCGAGAAACAGCGTGTCGGTCGCCGTATCGGTGATGGTCAGGTCGTTATCGGTATGCGCGGTGCGCTGGGCATTCAGCTGAAGCGTGCGGCCGCCGAGATCGAGAGAGAGGGTGTTCTCGACCCCGACGGACGGCAGTATGACCTCGATCCCCTGGAATGCTTCTGCGCCCAGCATCTCCTTGTTGATCGCGAGGTAGCGTTCGGCCCGCGAGCCGAGCCCGCGGGCGAGCTTGTAATGGCCGACGAAGGTCGGATTGTCTTCCTTGAAGGCGGCGTTGCCGAACACATGGTCGGGATGCATGTGGGTATTGATGACATAGCGGATGGGCTTGCCGGTTACGGCGCGGATCGCCTCTCTCAGCTCGCGCCCCGCGACCGCGCTCCCCAGCGTGTCGATGACGGCGACCCCGTCGCTCCCCACCACGAATGAGGCGTTGGCCATGTCGCCGCGATTCTCCGGCGATTGCAGCTCGTAACGGCCTTGGTGCACGAAAACGCCGGGCGCGATCTTGGTGATTTCGGCGCCCGCCGCCTCGGCCGGCGCGTAGCGCAGCAAGGGCGAGGCGGCGAAAAGGAGCGCCGCGCGCAAGAAGGCTTGGCGCGAGATCGCGGGCGGGCGCGCTCGGTGTCGCTGGTCGCAAATCTTCATTCGCACCCTTCCGTCATTGGCCAAGGGCCAAGTTATGGCGGCTTTTGACCCCCGAAAATGGGGGCCTGAGTCGCGCTTTTCCATCGCAACACGGCCGCCGCGAAAGCCATGCTGCAAAGCACGCGGCGGTTCCGCCGGGCAAGACATGAGGGCGAAGTGACGATAAGATCGCCCAATTCCGGGCAAAGCCAGGCCTAAACGGACGGGGGAAAACCGGAAACGGGCCGAAGCGGGCCTTTTTGTTTGATGGCCGTTCGTATAGTTTACGCTCGCGCATCAGGGAGGGTGGTCCAAATGCGGATTCTTCTGATTTTGATATTGATCGCCGCCGGTCTTGTCGTGTGGCAGGCGCATAAGCATGGCTGCAAGTATGACTCGACGTTGATCAATTGCGTCATGGGCAAGTCGGGAGGCGAGCAGCCGGCAGCCGAAACGCCCGCACCGGCACCCGCGCCGGCGCCCGAGGCGCCGGCCCCGGAGGCGCCTACACCGGCGCAATAAGGTTCTCGCGTCGAGCCGCACGAATTCGAGACCGCAGTTGGCAAGGCGCGCGGTCGTTTGTCTGCCCCCCCGGCAAGGAAGCTGAGGCCTCGCCCGCTACGGATAGTTAAGCCTGTCTTGCGTGGGCCGAGGCTGCATCGGGCGTTGCAATTGACAGGAGCGGGTGGGACCGAAAAGATCGGCCCGAATCAGGCATTTTGCCTTCTCCGAGCCACGCGACCCCGAGCATGACCTCCGCCCGAAGCAAAGACGAGACGGCCGACACAGAAGCCGGGACCGGGGCTGCGGCGGGCGCGCGGCTTGCGCGGATGCTCGATGCCTCCCCCGCCGTCGCCTACAGCTTCGAGGCCAAGGGCGATTTTTCTCCGACTTATGTCAGCGACAACATCACCCGGCTTTTCGGCTATGCCGCGCAGGACTACCTCGACGACCCCGATTTCTAGCGGGGCCATGTTCATCCCGACGACCTTGCGCGGGTCGAGGCGGAAATGAGCGGCCTCTTCGCTGAAGGGCGGCACGCGTGCGAATACCGCTTTCGGCGCAAGGACGGCACCTATTGCTGGGTGAACGACGAGCAGACCCTCGTGCGCGATGCCGCGGGCGAGCCGCTCGAGGTGGTGGGCTCGTGGAGCGACATCGGCCTCCGCAAAGCGGCCGAGGCGGCGGAGGCGCACGCGCGGGAGCGGCTCAACGGCTTGCTCGAAAGCGCTCCGTCCGTGATTTACAGCTTCAAGGCGCACGGCGACTTCGCGCGTGGCAGGAGCGCGGCGCCGAGCAGCCGTTCCACCTCCGCGTCGGCATCCACACGGGCTTCGTCACGGTCGGCAATTTCGGCAGCGAAGACCGCATGGATTACACGATCATCGGACGTCCGGTGAATCTGACGGCACGGCTGCAATCCTACGCCGAGCTCGACGGTATCCTCCTGGGCCACGAGACGTATTCCCTCGTCAAGGGCGAGGTGGCGGCCGAGGAGCAGGCGCCGATCAAGGTCAAGGGCTTCGCCGAGCCGATCCGCTGCTACAAGGTGCTCGGCCTCTACGACGATCTCGCCCGCGAGGGCGCCGTGATCCGCGAGGAGAGCGACGGTTTCAAGGTCATGCTCGATTTGCAGAAGCGCGAGCGGGCGGACCTCGTTGCGGTGCTGGAAGGGATCCTCGCCCGGCTCAAGAAGTAGTTGCCTCAGCGCGGCGGCGGAATGTCGTCGTTGGCGGGCAGCCTGCGCGCGCTTTCCCGCAAGGCCTCTTTCAGCGAGGCTGGACGGTGATATTTGGCAAGGAGATCGGCGAAGGCCTCCTCGGCAAGGTTCTGGATGGACCGGCCGGTATCCTTGGCGAGGAGGTCGAGCGCGAGCCAGATTTCCGGCGCGAACTCGATCAGCTTGCGCTTGATGTAACTCGGTGTCTGGCGAAGGAACATGCTGGGGTCCCGGTGATTCGCGACTCTGCCAGCATATCTGATTCGTCCCCGGTCAAGCGAACGCGGCGCAAGGGGAGCATAGCTTCTAGCGCGCCGTCCCGGGCACGATGACGCGAAGCGCTTGCGCGCGGGAACGGTAATGCAGGGGCGTGTGCATGAAGCTTACCTCGCCGTCGAGAGCGACCGATAACTGGATCGCCCGCGCGCTGACTTCGGCTTCCGCAAGCTCGAACCTGTCGAGATCGCGCGCCTCATTGATACGGCCGAAAGACATCCGCCACACCATCCAGAAGAAGGCAAGCGGCGTGCGCGGCTTCACCACGTAGAACCACAGCCTTCCCGCATCGAGCCGGTGCCGCCGTCCAAAGGTGAAGAGCTCCATGCCGTACTCGTTGTTGCCGACGAACAGGCAGGGCGTGCGGTAAGGCCGCGCGAAATCCTGGGCCGAGATCCTCAAGCGGCGGCGCGGGAAGTGCCGCAACATCCGCAAGAAGGCCGGCACCATGGCCATCCATTTCGCGATCCCGTCGCGCGCCCTTCGCCGGTCGCGCTCGATAATGAGATAAGGGTAGACGCCGATCGAGGAGTTGTTGATGAAGATTTCGCCGTTGACCTCGCCGAGATCGACCATGCGGGCCTGACCGCTTGCGATTGTCTCCGCGGCGCCCTCGAGGTCGAGCCGAAGCCCGAGATCCTTGGCGAAATGATTGCGCGTTCCGAGCGGAATGATGCCGAGAGGTACGCTTGTTCCGGCAAGCACGCTTGCCACGGCGCGAATGCTGCCGTCGCCGCCGCCGGCGATGACCGCATCGATGTCGCCGCGCCGCGCCTGCGCAAGCGCCCGTGAAGCTGCCTTCTGCAGTCTCTTCCCATCGAGCACGCGGATCTCGGCGGTGACACCTGCCCGCACGAAGGCGGCTCCGAGACTCAATTTGAGATCGGCGGCACAGGCGCGGTTGAAGGCCCGGTTGCCGGCGCCGGCATTGGCAAGGACGACGGCGCGCCGAACTTTGACCCGCTTCAGCCTGGCGGAGCGAGAATTGGCTGATCTGGCTTCCGCCATTTGGGCAAACCCTCGTCCTGCCGGGATTTGGAAAGCCGTCAGGCTTCCGCGGTCGCGCCGACGCTGGATTTCAGCGCTTCCTCGATATAGAGCGCGCGGAAGCGGTTGGCCATCGGCCCCGGGCGCCCATCGCCGATCGGAACGCCGTCGATTTCAATGATCGGCAGCACGAAGGCCGAGGCCGCCGTCATGAACGCCTCGCGCGCGTCGAGTGCCTCTGCGACGCTGAACGGCCGCTCTTCGAGCGCCACCCCCTCGAGTGCCGCAAGCCTCAGGATCGAACGGCGGGTCACGCCCGGGAGGATGTGGCGGCCGAGAGGCTGGGTGCGGATCACGCCCTTGGCGTCGAGGATGAAGGCGGAGGACGAAGTCCCCTCTGTCACCATGCCGTCCTCGACCATCCAGCCTTCATAAGCGCCGCGGAGCTTCGCTTCCTGCTTGCCCATGGTCTGCGCCAGCATCGAGGTCGATTTGATGTCGCGCCGCTTCCAGCGCATGTCCGGGATGGTGACGACCTTCACGCCAGTCTCGGCGCAGGCATTGGCGATGAGCGGGCGGTTCTGCGTGAAGGCGACGACATTGGGCGAGGGCCGGTCGGGATGGGCGAAATCCCGTTCGGCGCTCCCGCGCGTGATCTCGAGATAGACGAGGCCTTCGTCTAGACCGTTACGCCGGACGAGTTCCAGGTGGAGTGCGAGCAGGGCCGCGTGGCTCAGCGGCGCGGCAAGGGCGATTTCATCGAGCGAGCGGTCGAGACGGGCAAGGTGGGGCTCGAAATCGACGAGCCGCCCGCCCAGAACCGCCGTAACCTCGTAGACCCCATCGCCGAAAAGAAAGGCGCGGTCGAAGACCGAGACCTTGGCCTCTTCCTCCGGCACATAGGAGCCGTTCACATAGACGGTGCGGGACATGAGCGGGAAGCCTGAGAGTGGCGCGAGCCGCCTTGCCTAACGCCGGATCGGGCCGGGCGCAAGCCGCCGAGGCCGGAACCGGCTTACCTGGTTGGTTTTCCGAATCCTCGGCTTAGGGCATACTCCGCGCTTCTGAGCGAGGGGACGGCCCGAAAAAACCGCTGTCTGGGCCATTGGGGGGAATAAGAGATGACTTCAGCGAGCTTGTTGATTGTCTTGATCGTCGGCGCTGCGGTCGGCGCGCTTACCGGCCTCGCCGCCGGCGGTTTCTCGCTCGGCGCATTGACCGTCGCGCTTCTCGCGGGGTTCCTCGGCACGACGATCGGGGCGATGGTGCGGAACTTCATCATCGCGCGCGGCGCGGGCGTTGGGCCGGACGATTCCCGCACGCCTCTGCTCGTGGTTATTTATGCCGTCATCGCCTCGCTTGCGGCGAGCGCCGCGGCGGTTGAGCTGGCGCAGCGGAGCGATCTTGGCGACTCGCGGATCTGGGTTGGGACCTTGTCCGGTCTCATCGCCGCGATCCTGATGTCGATGCTGCTGATCACCTACCACACCAAGCCCGGCGATATGCCGACCTTGCGTTCGCGGCATCACTAGGCGGGGTGGGGCGGCTTCACGCTGAGCCCGGCTTCCTCGATCAAGGCGAGATCGTCTGACACGTCGTTGTTGGCCGTGGTCAGGAGCTTATCGCCGTAGAAGATCGAGTTGGCGCCGGCGAGGAAGCAGAGGATCTGCGCCTCTTTCGTAAGCTCGCGCCGTCCCGCCGAGAGCCTGACGCGCGACAGCGGCATCAGGATGCGCGCCGCCGCCACCATGCGCACGAGGTCGAGCGGATCGACCGGCGGCCGGTCGGCCAAAGGCGTGCCCGGCACCGCGACGAGAGCGTTGATCGGTACGCTCTCCGGATGCGGGTCGAGATTGGCGAGCGTCTGCAATAGCCGCGCCCGGTCGGCCGGGGTCTCGCCCATGCCGATGATGCCGCCGCAGCAGACCTCGATGCCGGCCTTCCGCACCCGCTCGAGCGTTTCCAGGCGATCCTGGTAGGTCCGCGTCGTGACGATCTCACCGTAGAACTCGGTCGAGGTGTCGAGATTGTGGTTGTAGGCGGTGAGCCCCGCTTCGGCGAGGCGGCTCGCTTGCGCCTCGCTTAGCATGCCGAGGGTGACGCACGCCTCCATGCCGAGCGCGCGCACGCCCTTGACCATGGCGATCACGCTGTCGAAGGCTTCCCCGTCTTTCACCTCGCGCCAGGCCGCGCCCATGCAGAAGCGCGAGGCGCCCGCATCCCTGGCGCGCTTGGCCTTTTCCAGCACGTCATCGACATCGAGCAACGTCTCGCGCCTGAGCCCGGTGGTCTTGGCGTAGTGGGCCGACTGGGCGCAATATTTGCAGTCCTCGGGGCAAGCGCCGGTCTTGATCGAGAGCAGGCTTGCGAGCTGCATCTCGCCATTTTCATGGTAGCGCCGGTGCACGGCGCGGGCCGCATCGACGAGCTCGAGCAAGGGTTGGCTAAGGAGATCGAGAACTTCGCCGCTGTCCCAATCGTGGCGGGTTTCGGCCACGCCCTCGCGTGAACTCTCTGTTTGGCGGCCTTCGGCCCTGATACGATTCACGATTTCCGAGAGTTCTGGCACGGGAAGCAAGGCTCACGATCGTTGGAGGATAGCCCCCTCGCTCATACAGGATCGGGCGCGGGAGCGAAAGACCGCGCAATTCCTGGGGACAACCGGATTTCCCGGAGCTTTAGCCGCGAACCCGTCCGCGGCAGGTAAAATTGATTTTATTGGCGGGGATGAAGTTGCTGGCTAAGAGAGAGGCTTATGATCGGAAGCGAAGCACGGTACCGGGCCTTTCTCGATCAGCGCGCCCAACAGGGCTTGCGGCGGTTCCTGCTGGCTGTCGCCTCGCGCGACGCGCGGACGGTCAACGCCGAGGGCGGGAACTATGTCAATTTCGCCAGCAACGACTATCTCGGGCTTCGCTTCAACGAGGCCTTGATCCGCCGGGCGATCGAGTGGGCCGACGAATGGGGCGTGGGATCGGGAGCCTCGCGCCTCGTCACTGGAAATCTCGAGCTATTTCGCCCGATCGAGGCGAAGCTCGCGCGCCTCAAGGGCAAGGAGGCCGCGCTCGTGATGGCGTCCGGCTTCCAGACCAACGCCGCCGCGCTCCAGGCCATCCTCGATCGGAGCGTACTCGGTGCCCAGCCTCTCGTCTTCGCCGACCGCCTCAATCACGCAAGCATGCATTTCGGCTGCCAGGCGGCGGGCGCGCGGCAGATCCGCTACCGTCATCGCGACGCAGGCAATCTCGGCGCCCTTCTCGCCGAGCATGAGGGCGACAGCCGCCCAAAATTCATCCTGAGCGAGAGCGTCTTCTCCATGGATGGGGACGTCGCGCCTCTCGACGATCTCGTGCGCCTCGCGCGTGAGCACGAAGCCTGCCTGATCGTCGATGACGCGCATGCGACCGGCATCCTCGGTGATGGAGGATCGGGCCTCTCGGGCAAGGCCGACATCGTGATCGGCACCTTCTCCAAGGCGCTCGGTAGTTTCGGGGGCTTTGTCGCGGGAAGCGAGACGGTGCGCGACTACCTCGTCAACCGCTGCGCCGGCGTGATCTACTCGACCGCGCTGCCGCCGCCCGTGCTCGGCGCCATCGATGCGGCGCTCGATATTGTCCCGAGCATGAACGCGGAGCGCGCGCATGTTGCGAACCTCGCCGCGCGATTTCGCGCCGGCGCCCGCGCGCGCGAGCTCGACACGGGCAATGCCACAACGCAGATCGTGCCGGTCATTCTCGGCACGCCTGAAGCAGCACTTGCCCTGAGCTTGCGGCTGCGAGAGGCCGGAATCTGGGCCTCGTCGATCAGGCCGCCCACCGTGCCGCCCGGAACGGCGCGGCTCAGGCTCGCCTTCACCGCGGCGCATAAAGAAGCCGACGTCGATCGCTTGCTCGATGTCGTCCCGGCAGGGGACGCGCGCCCCCGGGCCGAGGCGGTGTGAAGCGCCAAGATGCATTTCGTCCTCGTTCATGGTTGGGGCTTCCATGCCGGACTCTGGGCCGGCGTCGTCAAGCACATCGATGGCGCCGAGGTCACGCTGGTCGATCTTGGCTTCGTGACGGGCGGGCCTCCGGGCGAAAAGAGCTGGCCGAAGGACGCCATCGCCGTGGGTCATTCGCTCGGCCTCTTATGGCTGCTTGCGCGCGGGGGAGGGCAGTTCCGCGCTCTCGTCAGCGTGCAGGGTTTCGACTGCTTCTGCTGTCACGTCCCCACGTCGCGCGTAGCGGCGATGAGGCGGGGGATCGAGCGCACGCCATATGCCACGGTCGAGACCTTCTGGCGCTCGTCCGGCGCGCCGGACTTTGCGCCACCGGAGGCGCTCGATATCCCGCGCCTGCATGAAGGCCTCGATTGGCTGATGCAATGGGACGTGCGAGAGGTTAAAGACGCGCTTCGATGCCCCATGCTTGCCCTTGCCGCCCGCGACGATGCCATCGTGCCTGCCGCCATGAGCGAGGCGATATGGCCGAAGGCGGGGCTCGTCTGGTCGCCGGACGGCGGCCATGTCCTACCCTTGAGGCATCCGGAATGGTGCGCGCGCCATGTCCTTGAATTCGCCAATTCTCTCCCGGCGTAGCGCCGAGATCGCCGCCAAGTTCGGCGCGAGCGCGGAGCGCTATGAGCGTCACGCCGCTCTCCAGCGCGCGATCGCCGGCAGATTGGCGCGGCTGCTTCCCGAACGTGAGCACCCCCACGTGCTCGAGCTCGGCTGCGGCACGGGCCTGTTCAGCCGCCATCTGCTTCAGCGCTATCCCGGCGGCCGCTTCGTCCTCACCGATGTCGCCCCCGCCATGATCGCGGCGTGCCGGCGGAACCTCGCGGCCCTCGGTCCCGCCAATATCAGCTACGAAGTGATGGATGCGGGCGAGGCGGGCGGCCATGCCGGCCTCGACCTGATCGTGTCGAGCATGACGCTTCACTGGCTCGCCGATCCCATCGCAAGCCTCGAACGCTTGCGCCGCTTCCTCGCGCCGGAGGGCGTCCTGCTCTACGCCACGCTCGGGCCCGGCAGCTTCGCCGAGTGGCGCGAAGCGCTCGCAAGCGAAGGATTGCCGAGCGGACTTGGGGAGATTCGACCGCTTCCCGGTGTGGTCGAGGAGGAGCGCTTGACCCCCGACACCGACGCGCTCTCATTCTTGCGCCGCATGAAGGGCGTCGGCGGACTTACCCCGCGCGAAGGCTATGTGCCGCTTTCTGCGGCCGCGCTCCGCGGAGCCCTCCGCGCGGCCGATGCGCGCTTCGGCGGCCGCGTCACCTGGCACATCGTCTATGGCCGGCTCGAAGCGTCCGCAGCGAGCGCATCGAGGCCTTCGACGATGCCGGCATAGGCGCGCGCAAGCTCGACCTCGGTGATGCAATAGGGCGGCATGAGATAAACCGTCGAGCCGAGCGGCCTGATATTGAGCCCATGCGCGAGATACCAGCCCGCCAGCTGCCGGCTGACCGCCGATTGATAGCCGCCCGCCTCTTTCACGTCGAAAGCGAGGATCGAGCCGATGAGGCGCGGCCGGGCCACGTCGGGACGCCCCGCAAGCTCAGCCATGAAGGCGCGATGCGATCGATTGATGCGCGCGATCCGTTGCAGCGTCTTCTCTTCCTCGAACAAGGCCAGCGAGGCGAGCGCCACGGCGCAGGCGAGCGGATTTGCCGTAAAGGAATGACCGTGGGGCAGCGCGCGCTCGAAGCTTTCCCCGACGAAGGCCTCGAACAACGCTTCGCGCGCCACCGTCACCGCCATCGGCATGTAACCGGCGGTGAGCCCTTTCGACAGGCAAACGAGATCGGGGACGACCTTGGCCTGCTCCATGGCGAACATCGAGCCGGTCCGCCCGAAGCCGGTCGCGACCTCGTCGAAGATGACGAGAACGCCCGCGTCCCGCGCCGTCTTGACCAGGCGCTTGAGGAACTCCGGACGGCAGAGCCGCATGCCGCCGGCCCCCTGAAGTAGGGGCTCGACAATGAGCGCGGCGATCCCGGTCCTGCGGTCCGTCAGCGTCGCCTCCAAGGCCGACAGAGCGCCGGCCTCGCGCTCGCCCGCGGCGTCGTCGCCCTCGAACGTCCCGGGATAGGGCAGCACGCTCACTTCGCACATCAGGTCGCGAAACGGCGTGAAGAATTTCGAGCCGCGGCCGAGCGACATGGCGCCGAGCGTGTCGCCGTGATAGCCGCCGTCGAAGGCGATCAAGCCCCTGCGGCGCGGCTCGTCGCGATTGATCCAATATTGATAGGCGATCTTGAGCGCGACCTCGACCGAGGTCGAGCCGTCGTCGGAGAAGAAGACCTTGTTCAGATCGCCGGGCAGGATCTTCGCCAGCGACGCGGCGAGACCGGCCGCGGGCTCATGGGTGAAGCCCGCGAACATGACGTGCTCGAAGCGGCTCGCCTGCGCGGCGAGCGCCGCATTCAGCTTCGGATGCGAATGTCCGTGGGTGCAGGTCCACCATGACGAGATGAGGTCGAGGATTTCCCTCCCGCCGCTGTCGAATAGCGACGCCGCTTTGGCCCGCGTGATGACGATAGGATCGCCTTCGGTCCCATGCTGGGTATAGGGGTGCCAGACATAGCGCTTGTCGCGCGCGACAACTTCCGCCGCTTGCCCTTCGCCTTGCCGCGCTTGCGGATCGTCGTTCATGCCGCTTCCCGCGCGAGCTTGGCGAGGTCGATCTCAGGCTCGATGGCGAGAAGCGAGGCGGACGTCACCGGATCGAGTCGAGGTATTTCGGCGACGATCTGAACCCGCCCGTAGCGCTCGATCGCGGCGCGATTGTGCGGGGTCTCAGGACCGTTGATCACCACGCCGGCAAGAGGAAGCCCGCGCCGCCTGATCGCTTCGAGCGAGAGCAGCGTATGGTTGATCGTGCCGAGCGTCGAGCGCGCGACGAGGATGAGTGGCAGGTCGAGGTCGCGGGCAAGGTCGATGACGTAGGATTGGTCGCCGAGCGGCACCATGAGACCTCCTGCGCCCTCGACCACGAGCGGGCGGTCGGATGCCGGCGGCACGAGCTTCGCCATGTCGATGGCGAGCCCCGCGCGCCGCGCGGCCTCGTGCGGAGCGAGCGGATCGGGGAGGACATAGGCCTCGGGCAGAATGCGGTCCTGCCCGACGCCCGCAAGGCGCCGCACCGTGTCCGAGTCCGTCTCAGGCTCGGTTCCGGCCTGGACCGGCTTCCAGTATGAGGCCCCGAGCCGCGCCACGAGCCAAGCCGCGACGACCGTCTTGCCGACATCGGTGTCGGTTCCGGTGACGAAGAAACCCTGCACGATCGTCCGAGCCTCGGGGCTCCTCCCAAGTGAAGGCGAGACAGTATAGGCCAATCCCCGCAAGGCAAAGGGGAGTGGACGGGGGCGCGTCTTTCGGGCGACATAGCCGGCCCATGCGCCGCTTGCTCGTCGTTCTCGCTTTTACCTTGTTCGCGGCTTTCGCCCCTGCGGGGCTCGCTGCCAAGACACTGCGCATGGCCTACGACTCCGATCCCACCTCGCTCGATCCGCATGAGCAGCTGTCGGGCGCGACGCTGCAGATGTCGCATCTCCTGTTCGATCCCCTGATCCGCTTCCGCCAGGACTTTTCGCTCGAGCCGCGGCTCGCCAAGAGCTTCCAGAAGATCGACGAGCGCACCACGCGCTTTCATCTGCGTGAGGGGGTGAAGTTCCAGTCCGGGCGCACGCTCTCGGCGGCGGACGTGGTGTGGACCTTTAACCGGCTGAAGCAGAGCCCCGACTTCAAGGCGCTGTTCGAGCCGTTCACCGAAGCGCGCGCGATCGACGACCTCACCGTCGATCTGGTGACCCAAGGCCCGTACCCGCTCGTTCTCAATCTCGCGACTTACATCTTTCCCATGGACCGGGCGTTCTATTCCGGGACCGACGAGCGCGGGAAGGCGAAGGACGTGATCGTCAAGCATGGCGCCTCATTCGCCTCGACGCATGCGAGCGGCACCGGCCCCTTCATCGTCACCGAACGCGAGCAGGGGGTTCACCTGGAGCTCAAGCGTTTTGCCGATTATTGGGACAAGGACTCGCCCGGCAATGTCGATGAGATCGCCTTCACCCCGATCAAGGAGCCGGCGACGCGGGTTGCGGCGCTTCTCGCCGGCGATGTCGATTTCATTGGTCCGGTGCCGCCGACCGATCTTGAGCGGTTGAGGCATGCGCCCTGCTGCACCCTCGTCACCATTCCGAGCGCGCGCGTGCTCACCTTCGAGCTCAATCAGGATCGCGTGCCCCCCTTCAAGGACAAGCGCGTTCGGCTCGCCATCGCCTATGCCGTGAACGGCCAAGGAATCGCCAGCAAGATCATGCGCGGGCTCGCGACGGCGGCCGGCCAGTTGAGCCCGCCCGGCTACGCCGGTCACGATCCCGCGCTTGCGCCCCGTTACGACCTCGCCAAGGCGAAGGCTTTGATGCAGGACGCCGGATACGCCGACGGCTTCGCCGTGACGATGATGGCGCCCAACAATCGCTACATCGAGGATGCGCGGGTCGCCGAGGCCGTCGCCGCCATGCTCGCCAAGATCAATATTCGGGTCGATTTGCAGACCATGCCAAAAGCTCAGTACTGGCAACGCTTCGACGAGCGCGCCGGCGATGTCATGATGATCGGCTGGCAATCCGACACGCAGGACTCGGCGAATTTCTACGAATTCCTGGTGATGACGCCGGACAAGGACAAGGGTTATGGCCAATACAACGCGGGAGATTATTCAAATCCGGAAATCGACAAGCTCACGATCGCGACGCAGACGATGACGGACAGAGAAGTGCGCGCCGCGGCGCTGCGCAAGATCGAGCGACTCATCTACGACGACGCGGCGCTCATCCCACTGCACTGGCAGCATCTATCCTGGGCCGCGCGCAACAACGTGAAGATCGGCGCGGTCGTCAATGTCATTGACATGCCATATCTTGGTGATCTCGTTATCGAATAGCCGGAACAAGCGGCGCTTCCGCCCGGAGGAAATCGACATGTTCAAGAAAATCCTGATCGGACTTGCAGCCCTCATCCTCATCTTCGTCGCCATCGTGGCCATGCAGCCTGCCGATTTCCGCGTCGAGCGCACGGCGAAGATCGCGGCGCCTCAGGCTGAGGTATTTGCGCAGGTGAACGACTTCCACAAATGGGACGCCTGGTCGCCTTGGGCCAAGCTCGACCCTGCCGCCAAAGTCGGCTTCGAAGGACCTGAGGCAGGGCAAGGCGCGGCGATGACCTGGTCCGGCAACAGCGAGGTCGGGGAAGGGAAGGTGACCATCGTCGAGAGTCGTCCGAGCGATCTCGTCAAGATCAGGGTCGATATTGTGAAGCCTCATGAGGGAACCGGCACCTCGCAGTTCGATTTCAAGCCCGACGGCGACCAGACCGCCGTGACCTGGTCCATGTCGGGCCACCACAATTTCGTCGAGAAGGCGTTCTGCTTGGTGATGAACGGCCAGAAGATGATGGGTGACGTTATCGATAAGGGCCTTGCCCAGTTGAAATCGGTGGCCGAGGGGGCTAAGACGGCGCGCAATTAGCCGACCGCCGATGTAGCGGGATGACCGGCAGGCTGCTACCATAGATGGACTTGTCCGCTCGCCTACGGGGGGCCGGGATGAGTACATTGATTGCCGGTGCTGGGGCGCTTCCGAAGCCGCCCGCGCGGTCTCGCGCCGTGGCGGTCATGGCGTGCCTCGGCGTTTTGACCGGCCTGATCTCCAGCCTGCCGTCGCCGCTGCCGGATCTCCGCCTCGAAGATCCCGAATTCCTCATCAACGCCAGAAGCGTTCCGCTCCACGCCGGCATCGCCTTTGGCGCAGGCCTTGCGGCCATGCTATGGCTTTGGGTCAGCCGGGATGTTGGCAAATGCCTGCTCGCGATCGCGTTCACGATCATAGCCTGGCTCGTCGCTGCCAACACGTCCAACGACGTATTTTCGGCGGTTGTGAGTTCGGAACTGTTCGGCACCGAAGCGGGCGCCAAGGCAAACCGTGAGGTTGTTGGGTGGGTGCTGGCGGGTCTTGTTGGAGGCGGAATCGGAGCGGGTCTTATCGTCTTCGGCGTTGGCATCGCCGCGCAGTCGATCAGGCGAGCCGGAGCCTGGCTCCCGATCGTCGTAACCGGCGCTCTCTTTGGACTCTTCCTCTATCCGGCCGCCCGCTTCGATGCGATCGCGCTCCTATTCGTGCCGTGGCAGGCTGCGATTGCTGCTGTGATCGCCCTTGCTCTGACTCGCCACGCGGCGTGACGTTCGAGCCAGTGCGCCCATGAAAGCGTTTGGCGCCGGCTTCGGCTTCGCCGCGCGCCGCCTCGGCCAGGCGGCGCTCGTAATGTTCGCGATCCTCATCGTCGCCTTCGCCGTGCGGACGACTCTTGGCGATCCTTTGCGCGAGATCGTAGGCGAGGCGGTTCCGGAAGCCGAGCGCGCGGCGCTCAGGCACGAGCTCGGTCTCGACGCGCCATGGCCGGTGCAGCTTGCGCGCTATCTCGGCGGCGCGGTTCAAGGCGATCTCGGCACCTCCACGATCTACAAGCAGCCAACGCTTGCCGTCATCCTCGCCAAGTTTCCCGCAAGCTTCGAGCTTGTTCATGGCGCGAGCCTGATCGTGCTGGTGCTGTCGCTGCCGGCCGGCATCTACTGCGCCGTGCGGCCCCGCGCGCTTGGCGCGCGCTTCATTCTCAATTTCAGCGTTCTTGGCATCTCCATCCCGGTCTTTCTTACCGGGATTTTCCTCATCACGATCTTCTCGGTCTGGCTCGGCTGGCTGCCGGCCTTTGGCCGCGGCGACACGGTTCGCATCGGCCCGTGGGAGACCGGGCTCCTCACCCGTGACGGGCTCGAACACCTCATCCTTCCCGCGCTCACGCTTTCTTCGATCATGCTGCCGCTCTTCATCAGGCTCGTGCGCGGCGCCATGCTCGACGAGCTCGGCCACGATTATGTGCGCACCGCGCGGGCCAAGGGCGCATCGCCGCTTCGCGTCTGGCTCGCGCACGCGCTCCGCAACGCGCTCCTGCCGCTCACCGCCGTGACCGGGCTCCAGGTCGGAACGTTCATCGCCTACACGCTTCTGACCGAGACCGTGTTCCAATGGCCCGGCATGGGCTTCCTCTTTCTCGAGGCGGTCACCCGCGCCGACATTCCGCTGATCACGACCTATCTCGTCTTCGTCGGCCTGATCTTCGTCGTCGCCAACACGCTCACCGATATCGCAAGCCTCATGCTCGATCCCCGCATCGGCTTGGAGGAGACGCGATGAGCGCGGACACGCTGCCGAACCGCCGATCGCCGCTGCGCGGTCTCGCCGACCGCCACCGGGGCGCCGCCATCGCAGCAATCGTCCTCGGCGTGCTCGCCCTGGCCGCGAGCCTCGCCCCGCTCATCGCTCCGCAAGATGCGTTCGATCTTGCAAGCTTCGACGTGCTCGACGCCAGCCTGCCGCCGGCCTGGCTCGATGGAAGCGATCCGCGTTTCCTGCTCGGCACCGACGCGCAAGGTCGCGATCTCTTGAGCGCCATTCTTTACGGCACGCGCATCTCGCTCACTGTCGGTCTTCTCGCCGTCGCCATCGCCGCCGCGATCGGCGTGCCGCTCGGGCTCCTTGCTGGCTACGCCAAGGGGACGATCGACACCATTGTGACGCGCGTCGCCGACATCCAGCTCTCGCTCTCGACCTTGATGATGGCGATCATCGCGCTTGCCCTGTTCCGCGCCGCCTTCGGCGGCGAAAGTCTTGGCCGCTTCGCCGTGCCGCTGCTTGCCGTCGTGATCGGTCTCGCCGAGTGGCCGTACCTCGCGCGCACCGCGCGCGCCGCCACCCAGGTCGAGGCGACCAAGGACTATGTCAGGGCGGCGCGTGCACTCGGCGCGAGCACGAGCGGCATCATGTGGCGCCATATCCTCCCCAATATCGCCTCACCCCTGATTGTCGTCGCCACCACGCAAATCGCTGGCGCCATCATGGCCGAAGCGGCGCTTTCGTTTCTCGGCCTCGGCATGCCCGTGACCAAGCCCTCGCTCGGCACCCTGATCCGATCGGGCTACGACCTGATGTTCGCGGGCGCATGGTGGGTGACCGTCATTCCTGGCCTCGTGCTGATCGGCTTGCTGATCTCGGTCAACGTGCTTGGCGATGCCTTGCGCGACGCGCTCGATCCGAGGCGGAGCGCCGGTTGAAACGCCGCTCGCGCCGGGGTTTTGGCCCGATCCTTGAAAACTAGGTGACCCTCGAACCATAAGCTATAGTGCCTCGATCTCTCGCCTTGTACCCGGCCGCGTCTTGGCCGGGATCGCCGTTTAAGGAGCCTCTATGACGATGTCCGGTCCGGCCAATCCGGAGCTTGTCTTTTCCCTTCGCCGCGTGACGGAGGGCGCCGCCTGCGCCGCTTTCAGCTGGATCGGGCGTGGCGACAGTCTCGACGCCGGCCGCGCCGCGCTCGACGCCATGCGGGCCGCGCTCGCCGAAGTCGACATCGATGCAATCGTCGCCATCGGCGAGGCGACCCGCGGCGAGGCCCCTCAGCCGCAGCGGGGCGAGCGCTTGGGGCGTCCGGGCTCGGTCTTCAAGGCCGATATCGCCGTCGATCCGGTCGAGGGCACAAGCTATCTCGTCCGCGGCCAGACCAACGCGCTCGCGGTTTGCGCCGTTGCCGCCCGCGGCTCCATGCTGAATCCGGGGCCCGCCTTCTACATGGAGAAATTCGTCACGAGCGCGCCGGCGCGCGGCAAGATCGATCCGCATTGGCCGGTGGAGCAGAAGCTCACCACGCTTGCCGACGCTCTCAACAAGGACGTGTCGGAACTGACCGTATTCGTGCTGGAGAAGCCGCGTCATCGCGAGCTTGTCGATCGCATCTTGGCGGCCGGCGCTCGCGTCGCGCTCTATCCGGCAGGCGACGTCGCCGGCGCGTTGATGGCCGCCATTCCCGGCTCCGGCATCGATGCTCTTATGGGAACGGGCGGCACGCCGGAAGGCGTCATGTCGGCCTGCGCCATCCGAGCTCTGGGCGGCGAGTTCCTCGCGCGCCTCGATCCCCAGCTTCAGACCGAGACAAAGGCGGTGAAGGAGGCCGGGATCGACACCGAAAAATGGTACCAGTGCGACGAGATTATCACCTCGGACAATGTGTTCTTCTGTGCCACCGGGATCACGACCGGCCTCATGCTCGAAGGCGTGGAGCGGTCGAGATCCCACTATAAGGTGCAGACCATGATGATAACGGGCGCAACCGGCGAGCGGCAGATCATGACGACCTACATGCCGCTCGAGCGCATGGCGAACATCGCCGCGCGCGACGTTGCTTGACGCCCGAACGGGAGGAGTGCCTGGAGTGTTGAATGTCGAAGCGCGTCGAGCATCCGATCATACTCGGCATCGTCGGTGATTCGGCGTCAGGAAAGTCAACGCTGTCGGTAGGCGTCGCCCAGATTTTGGGCGAGGAACACTGCACGGTGATTTGCACTGACGACTATCATCGCTACGACCGCGATACCCGCGCTTCGCTCGGTCTGTCGGCGCTCGATCCGCGCGCGAACCACATCGACATTATCGAGCAGCATTTGCGGCTTTTGCGCCGGGGCGACTCGGTCCTGAAGCCGGTCTATGACCACCGGCACGGCACATTTTTGCCCCCCGAATACGTGAAACCCAAGCAATTCGTCATCGCCGAAGGACTGCTCGGCTATGCCACGCGCGGCATGCGCGACTGCTATGACGTGAAGATCTATCTCGATCCGGAGGAAGATTTGCGCGTGAAGTGGAAGATGCATCGCGACACCACCAAGCGCGGCTACACCCGGGAGCAGGTCATGGCGCAACTCGCAAGGCGCGAAATCGACAGCCCCAACTTTATCCACCCGCAACGCACCTTTGCCGACATTGTCATCAGGTTTCAGCAGCCCGGCGGCGCCAACGGCTCCGACACGCGCCTCGACGTCCGCCATATCCTGCGTCCGACGCTGCCGCATCCCGACTTCACGCCACTCCTCGACGGGTCGAGCAATGCCGGGCTTCGCCTCGAGCTTGCTCGCGACCGCGACGGCAAGCCCGTGGACGTGCTCGAGATCAACGGGAACATCTCCGACAAGAGGGCCGAGCGGATCGAGGACTTGCTGTGGAACCTCATCCCGGAGGCGGGACATTTGCGCGACCAGGTCGGCCGCATCGATATCGCCAACGGGGCCAAGAGCCACCCGCTGGCGCTGACCCAACTGCTCGTCGGCTATCATGCGGTGAAAGCGGCGATGGGCGTCCGCGCGTATTAAAGTCTCCCTTTCCTCGATGTGGATGGGGCGAATTGAGCGCTGTCGCGCCCTGCTAGGAGACGGCAGCGGAGTCCTCGCTTCCCCTCCCAGCGGAAATCGGGGTGACGGAGGGCCATAGGCGTTACTCAATGCTTGGGACTCGTCAAGCGAAGGCCCCGAGCCTCACCTGACGGCAAAGCTCACCCAACGTGATCCTTCTCGTCAACCTGGCCGCTTGTCCGAGGGCAGCCGGACTTGGTCGGGCGATAACCGGCCCGAGTCAAAAGCCGGAGCACAAAGGCTAGCGGGGCTGAGTCTATCTATGTCCGGTGAGGGTCATTAGCGGACTATAGCGAGCGGATCAGGGATGTCCGACCCCTAAAAGCGGACATGGTTCAGCGCCGAAATGGATGTCCGTTAAGTGCCATTAGCGGACTTGCACGGCCTAAGACTTCTATTCTCTTAGCTTGAGGGTGGCTGTTGGGTAGATCGCGCCGGAACACCCTAGTTCCTTGATGTCCCAACCGGCGGACGCCACTCCCGACTTAGGTATAGATCCAACGACTTCCAGATCTGCTGGCAGAGGCATACCCCACATTGCCTCTAACTTCGCCTTGGTGCAGGCGAGCTCGATCTGTCCTCGAACAGAATCATCACCAAAGAGACCCCCAAACAGCAAAAAGGATCCCAAAACAACCAAGCCCCAAGCGGTCGAGAAGAACGCAAGCCGGAGAGGCCTTACTGGTTTGAACGCGCTGAACATATCGGTCTAGGAACCATCGCTGAGCCATTGATTCAGCGGCGATACCCGTAAACATTTTACTTAAATTCTGGAGGCTAAAGACTGAGGCCCCAGAAAACGACATTTTTGACGACAAGACTCTGTCTTGTAGTGGCTTGGATTATTGCGGCGGGTGTTGCTGACGTCGCCCTGAACGAGGGACGAATGATGCGGAGACGCACGGGCCTTGGCCTCTTCGTCGGAGCGATATTGATGGCTCCATCAGTGCCGTCTGCCGCCCCCGCGCTTGTCTTCGAGCCCTACAACGGCACCGTCCTATACGCCGAGGACCCCGATGCCCCATGGTTCCCGGCATCGCTCACCAAGCTGATGACAGCTTACGTCACCTTCCAGGCGCTGAAAGCGGGCTCGGTCTCCCCCGATACTAAGGTCGTCTGCTCGCAGAAAGCCAGGACGCAAGCGCCGACCAAGCTCGGCCTCCCGGTCGGCGGCGCAATCACCCTCGACGTCGCGCTGAAGGTGCTGATCGTGAAATCGGCCAACGACGTTGCTGTGATGATTGCCGAGACCGTCGCTGGTAGCGAGCAGGCATTCCTCACGCGCATGAACAAGGCGGCACAGACCCTCGGTATGACGAGAACCAATTTCACCAATGTCAACGGTCTACCTGACGAGAGGCAGGTAACCTCGGCCCGCGATCTGGCCAAGCTCGCCCGCGCCATTATCGTCGAGTTTCCTGAGCACGCCGATCTCTTCTCTACCGTCCAAGTGCAAGTGGGCAAGAAGACCATGCGCACCCATAACAGCCTCCTTGTCAGCTTCCCCGGAGCCGACGGCATGAAGACCGGTTTCATTTGCGAATCCGGGTTTAACGTCGTGGCGAGTGCCACACGTGACGGCCGCAAGATTGTCGCCGTCGTTCTCGGCGAGCCGTCAGTCGCATCGCGCAACCAACGCGCCACCGATCTCCTCGAGAAGGGCTTTAGGCGCCATTTCTGGAAATCGTTGTTCGGTTCGAGCCTCGATGGGCTCGGGATCCAAGCCTCGTTGAGCGATAGCCCTACACATCTGCGGGACAGCGTGTGTGGTGTAGCCAGGGCCAAGTCAACGTCGGTGAAGTCCAAGCACGGACTCGACGCACGGGGTAGCGACGCCCCGGCGAGCGCCGTTAGCGCTCGGGAGGCGAATTGAGCGCCTTCACCGTACCGCAGAGGAAACCAGAAAAATGACCACTGTATTGATTATCGTCGCCCTTTTGCTCGTGGGCTCTGCGATTTGCGGTTGGCGGGGCCGACGTCGATGAGCTGAGGACCCGGGCTGTCGCCCGCGTCACTCGAGTCTGCTATGGGTCATTAGCGGACATTCGCGTCGCCAGGATCAATGTCCGTTATGTGCCAATAACGGACATCAACCATCACCTGTTCGGCGTGGTAGCCTGCGTGAAGGCAACCTATGTCTATGAACAAGCAATCTGGCTCATGGGATCCCCTGGATAGCTCTGTCAGTCCGTACCAGTGTGCAGGAGCAGGCATGAAAATAAAAACTTGCCCAGACTGTAATGGCGATTGTGTCCTTGACAAAGATACGGACAATGAACGTCAATGCCCGACGTGCGGCGGTCTTGGTTTCGTACCTGATGACGACGATGAAGAAGTAATAAAAACAATTACAAACGCCTGCAAGAATCCGCTGTGACCGTGCCAGGGGCGGGCCACAGCCCCGAGGTTTCAGTATTAGCCCGCAACCGGCTTCGACCTTCTACCTGCGGAAAGCGGCGGTCGGTCACCGAGGCTTCAAGCGCAATCTTGCGACTTCGGCCTTCGCCGCATCGTGCGCGGCCGTGGCGTCTTTGAACTTTTTGATCTCCGCTGGGCTCGTTCTTCCCCGGCCCATAGGGTCAGCAGCTCTCTTTAAAGCAAACGCCCTACGCTCGGCTACAATGGCCTTGTGAAGTGCCTCTGTAATATCTTCCGCCAAAACAGAGTCCTGCCTTCGATTAGTAACCTTCCGGGGGCGGAGCGTCGCCATAATCGCCGTCCGGCGGAGCGCCGGCGTAGTCGCCGTCCGGTGGAGCGTCGCCATAATCGCCGCCCGGTGGAGTATTGGCGTAGTCGCCGCCCGGTGGAGCGTTGCCATAATCGCCGTCCGGCGGAGCGCCGGCGTAGTCGCCGCCCGGCGGAGCGCCGGCGTAGTCGCTGTCCGGTGGAGCGTCGCCATAATCGCCGCC
This sequence comes from Methyloceanibacter sp., assembly GCA_035715445.1. Lineage (GTDB taxonomy): Bacteria > Pseudomonadota > Alphaproteobacteria > Rhizobiales > Methyloligellaceae > Methyloceanibacter. The sequence goes on along the minus strand of DASTKZ010000142.1, from coordinate 3,078 downwards.
CGGTGGAGTATTGGCGTAGTCGCCGTCCGGAGGAGAAGCCCCAGCGTGACCGTCCGGTGGGGGGTAGGCGTACGCGGGCGGTGGCACATAGTAGCCATATGGTGGGGGGTAGTACGCATAGGGCACCGGGTAGCCATGTCGACGGTAATACCGTCGGTACCCAACCCGCTCGCCCGTGGCGACCTGAATGCTTGTTTCGCCTATTCCTGACATTGATGGTGGGGCTGCGTCGGCAGGCGCTGTGCCCATCCAGACAACACCCACAATCACAGCGCCATTGAACAACACGTTCCGCATCGATTTGACCTCACTCGCGCTTGTGCATGAACCCATCATAAGCCGAGTTAATCGAAAAGGCACACGTAGTGACCGCCAAATTCCAACTGGTCGGCTGTCCGCTTGGGGTCATTAGCGGACATCACAGCGGTAATCAGGGATGTCCGCTTACCCCCCAAGAGCTGACATGCCCGGCTTCGGGATGGATGTCCGCTAAGTGTCAAGAGCTGACCTAACGCACCTCACCTGTTATCTTGGCGCGTTGCTGCTCGCAGGACTTGACGCGGATCAGATTGGGCATTTCCGTTAGCTTGTCGGCAGGTATGCAGTCTGGTACTCCGGCCTTCCGCGCACCGTTGATAAACAACTCGGCCTCCTTTTCCGCATAGCCACCCGCCTCACTGAGATATCGCTCCGCCGTCCAGGTAGGATCCAGCTTAACGACGTTGGCACCAGCAGCCTCTGCATCATCCGTGTGGCCCAAATAGGCATAGGCCATGGCCAGGAAGGCGTAATCGAGGGCAAAGGGCTCCTTCACGAGCAATCTGTATTTCACCGCCTTGTCGTATTGCTCCCCAAAAAAGAACGCGAGGCTGAGCCCTTGATTGTACCAGTCGGGATAATGAGGGTTCAGCCTCAGTGACCGCTCCGCGAGGCTCACGGCCTTTGCCGTTTCTCCGAGTGCGGGGAGAAACCAGGCGATCAAGAGAAGCACGTCCGCATCAGAGGGTGCAAGAGACTCAGCCCTGGCAAACTCGGCGCCAGCTTGCTTCGATTTGCGGTGATAGGCGTAGGCAAAGCCGAGAGCCAAGTGCGTTTTGCCATCGGTGGGATCGAGTTTCACTGCCAACTTGGCCGCCTCCATCATCTTCGACAACGCCTCCTCGACAGAGGGTGCCAGGCCGAGGTCAATCAAATAGCATTGGACATCGACCAGCCCCACGTAAGCTCGGGCCAATTGCGGATCGAGGCCAATAGCCTTACGAAAGAGGCCCTCTGCTTCGGTCAAGGATTCCTTCGTCACTTTGTGTTTCGCCTCCATAGCCAGCAAGTAGGTGTCGAAGGCGCTCAGGTTCGCGGGTGGCTTACGCCTGAGAAGACTACGCTCGGCCTCGGCGACCGCCCCCTCGTAGCCGATGAGGGTGGCTACAATTTTTTCTGTGACATCGCTCTGCACATCGAACAAGTCTGATGCGGCGCGATCATACCGATCAGACCAAACGTGGGCGCCTGTTTTGGTATCAATGAGCTGGGCAGTCACCCGAATCTGGTCGCCACTTGGTTGGATGCTGCCTTCGAGCACGTAGCGGACGCCCAGATCGCGGCCAATGTTTCTAATATCCGTGGGCTTGCCCTTGTAAACTTCGCTTGAATTTCTGGCGATGACAAACATGTCTTTCGAGCGAGACAGGTCGGTAACGATGTCCTCGGTAACCCCCTCGGCGAAGCGATCCCATTTAGGGTCGTTTCCAATGTTCTCGAACGGCAAGACTGCAATCGAAGCTTTTTCAGATAGCGGAGTGGATGAAGTCCACCACCACCAGGCATTGAAACCTGCGAACAGCGCAAGCAAAACTGCAATTGTGGAGACTGATAGCGTCTTGCGAGAAAAGGGCTGCGAAGCCACAGGGCCCTGCGAGAGACCACGCCGTCGATCTAGAGATGTCGCGTTCGGTCGACTTGGCCGAGCACCAGGTGTTGCAGGCTGTCGAAACTCGATTTGCGGTATGTATGTGCCCTTCGGTAGGTCGATGTGAATGGGATCGCCCTGGCCGTCGGTTCCGTAATATTCGCGAAGCTTTTCACGTAGGCGGGCGGCCTCGATCCGCACGAGGGGATCGACCGTGGGGTCAAACGTCTCGGGACGACCGAAAACCTCCAAAGCGACATTGTAGCCTTTCAGCCGCTCACCGCGCCCCGCAAGAGTTTCATTGACGAGGTACTCCAAGAACCGCTGTCGGCGCTCTGATTGGTGGAACGGGCCGCTGTTAAGGATGCGGACCAGTTGCTCGCGAATGGCCTTCTGGTCGGATTCGCTCCAACAGCTGAGTGAAATTGCCGTCACGTTTCTACTCCAAACGTGCAGCGCCAGCCCCGCCGGCACGGGGTGTCATACCGTTACATAGTAGGACGAGCGGGCATGACCTGTCACGCTTCAGGGAAGGATCGTCCTTGTCATCGACGATCAGAAAGGAGCCTAGACATGAAAACGTCACTAGCAATCATGCTCACGGTCGCAGCGCTGGCGGTCGGCACCGCAACCCTGGCGATTTCGAACCCCGCCTTCGCGGGCGGCGGTGGACCCGACAAGTGGTCCGGGGCGGTCGTTTGCCCACCCAAACAGATACAATCAGGAGCGTATCGTGGGTCGTAAGTTGCGAGAAACTCGCCAGCCGGTCTCTCAATCGGAGAGCCCCGGCTGGCAGTCCTTCGGTGTCCCATGCGGAAGTCAATGACGGATAGAACAAACCACGACGAATCGTGGGTGATGGGAGTCTTGGAGCCCATCCTGCTGCTTTTGCTCATATCGGTGATTGGAGCTTTCTCGGAGCTGCTCTAAGCCCTTCTCGGCAGCCAGCCTAGGTGACGTCTAGCGTTTGGGTCACTCCACGAACAACGCGCTTATGTCCGCTTTGGGTCATTAGCGGACATTCGTGGTAGGCGTCATGTCCGCTTCACCTCCGAACGCGGACATGCGCAGCGTCGAAATCTATGTCCGCTAAGTGCCAGAAGGAGACTTCGGTGCGCGAGGTTAGGATGCCATGCCTAACGCTTTGGAGATGTCGCGAAGAGTTGCCGTCT
>DASTKZ010000141.1:0-13354 GCA_035715445.1 Methyloceanibacter sp. | reverse complement strand
TAGGTGCCCAAGAGAAACTCGGCAGGCAGCTCCTCCATAGCGAAGCGTACGGCTTCTGCTGCGACCTCGAATCGCTTGTAAGTAACGCACCCCGCTCTGCGCTTGTAGCTCCTGGTCGGATAAAGTTCCGCTAGCGCCGTGTAATCAAATGACATTGCGTCAATCCTCTCATCGACCTGCTATCGGGCGGACGTGCGATAGCGTCTGTTGACCCGTCGCAAATCGTGCACTGCGCGCGAGCCGCCGCACCCTTAACGGGCAATCGTCACTGAATGCCAATTCTCGGGAAAGGAGCGTGCGCGTAATCGGCACGCTTAGGAATTCGGCTTGCAAGTACTTCTCATATGATTGCTGACGAGAGCCATTACAAGCCTTGCGCGACGAATATCGTTATCACGCAACGGTCGATGACTCGCCGTCAGCCTATAATCGGGGACGCAGAGAGACCAACGCGCCGAAACGAACTCAGAACGGGAAAAAGGAGAACGGCTTCTGAAACGGACCTTGCTGTGCCCGCTTACGCGTCGGGATCTGGGTCGCGGCATGATAGCCTGGAGGGTCGGACCCCCTGACCACGACCTTCGTGTTCGCCATGCCTTGCACCGAAACGAGTTGGAAGAGCGTCGCCGCGTTGGGCAGCGACAGACGCACGCAGCCATGCGATCTCGGCGAGCCACGGCCGGGGTGGTCGGAACCGTGGATGGCATGCCCGCGCGAGGTGAAGAAGATCGAGTGCGGCATGCCGGCATTGTCCCACTCTCGCGAGTAATGCATCCGCTCCAGGCGGAAGGGCGTGTACGAGCCGCCCGGCGTCGAGTAGCCCGTCGCTCCCGTGGAGACGTACCAGCGATATTGGACGGCGCCGTTGACGGCGACCGTCATGGTCTGGCTCGGCTTGTCGATCACGATGAGAACAGCGGCGAGCGCTTGTCCGGTTGCGCCGCAGAGAAATGCGAAAGCGGGCAACAGGAAAACAAGAAAGCGGAGACGCTTCATGGTTCCCCCCGATAGTTCCCTCATGCCGCGCGAGCGGCGGCCAAGAGGGTAGTCTAACCCCGATTGGGGCGAGGGCAAGGACGGTCTTGATGGGGGTACCTGCGCGCCGAATGGCGCGGCGCAATTCCAGAAATTACGGCGCTTGGTGGCGCAACAATTGCCGCCTGACACTCGCATGCCAGGTCGCGCGCACGGGCCTCGGCTCGTCCTCGTGCGGTTCGGGCAAGCGGGGCAGGGGCTCGATCACGCGCTTCTTGGGAAAGGACACGATCACCTCGGTGCCGTGACGAAGCCGGCTCTTGAGCTCGAAGGTACCGTCATGCAGTTCGGTGAGGCCCTTGGTGATGGGAAGCCCGAGCCCGGTGCCGCCCTCGGCGCTTTCTTGCGCGATCGAGCCTTGACCGAAGCTCTTCAACACGCGGGGAATCTCGCTCTCGGGAATCCCGGGGCCGGTATCCTTCACGCTCAAGAATTGTCCGCCCGATGCGTTGCGTCCGGTCGTGAGCGTGACCGTGCCGCCGCGCGGCGTGAACTTGATCGCGTTCGAAAGCAGGTTGAGACAAATCTGGCGCAACGCCTGCTCGTCGGCCCAAAGTTCCGGCAAGTCCGCCTCGAAACGCTCAACGAGCTTGAGGCCCTTGTTCTCGGCACGGAGCCTGAGCAGCCGTTGGCAGTCTTCGACCACCCGCGCGAGATCGAGCGGCGCCTCGCGCAACTCGTAACGCCCGGCCTCGATGCGGCTGATGTCCAAAATCTCGTTGATGAGATTGAGCAGGTGCTGTCCGCTCTGATGGATGTCGGCGGCATATTCCTTGTAGGTCGGGTTGGCGTGAGGCCCAAGGATCTCGGCGCGCATGATCTCGGAGAAGCCGAGGATGGCATTGAGCGGCGTGCGCAGTTCGTGACTCATGGTGGCAAGGAAACGCGACTTGGCGAGGTTCGCCTCCTCGGCGCGGAAGCGCGCCTCGTCGGAATTCGCTTTCGCCTGCTCGAGCTCGGCGATCAGCGCGTCCTTCTCGGCGCGGAATTCAAGCATGGTGACGACGGTCGCGTTGAGACCTTTCATCAGCCAGATGAAATAGATGTAGACGCCGACCGCCATCGCCGCCATCGCCCAGTAAAACGGGTTGTCGAGGAGAACGAAGCGAAGGACGATGGCCGCGGTCATGGGCAGGGTGCCGGCATAGACGATCGACTTGACCGTCGAGGCGAACAGCACCCGCATCGAGATGACGACGATAAGCGTGGCGAAGATGAAAGTATGGGCTGCCTCGCCCTGCGTGGCAGGGCTGATGAAGGCGACGCTTGCCCAGCAGACGCCGTAGAGAAACTCGGCCGCCGTGATCTTGGCGCGCCATGTGTGCGTCTCGGCATCGTCGCGCGGCGCCTTGGCGAATTGCCGGCACAGCGCCACGAGGATGCCCTTGGCCACGAATATGGTGGCGAGCCAGAACAGCAATTCCCGCGAGGGCGCCCAGAACATGGCGCCCATGGCGACGATGATGGCGAGGAGGGGCGTCGCGATCGCGGCCGACAGCTCGTTGCGCACGAACATGGACAGGAGCTCGTATTCGAACTCCGGCTGGCTGCCCGATTTGGAAGCGAGTTTCTCGCGGGCGGCCTGCACGCTGCGGAAGGCGCGCCGCTTGCCGCTCGAAGAGGCGGAGGCGGACGGTTGAGCCCCGGCTGACGCACGCGCTGACATGCTTCCGCAAACGCCCCGACTGACAAAAAACAAGACTTCCCAGAGACATACGCCTAGGGAATGCCCCACTCTGCCCGCACCCGGGCAAGCCTCGAACTATCGGCTGAAATCCCTAACGGTGTGTTTACACTCGCTCCGCGGTGAGACGGCGATAAGATCGGGGCGATGCAACTGACCATTCTCGGCTGCGGCGACGCATTCGGCGCGGGCGGCAACCTGCAAACTTCATTCCTGGTGCGGGCTCAAGCCGCGACCTTTCTGATCGATTGCGGGGTGACGACCCTGATCGGCATGCGCCGGCTCGGGCTTGAGCCGAACGACATCGACACCGTGTTCGTGACCCACCTTCACGGCGACCATTTCGGCGGGCTGGCTTGGCTTCTCGTCGACGCCATCTATGCCAGCGCACGCAAGCGGCCGCTCGTGGTCACGGGGCCGAAGAGCATCGCGACGCGCTTCGCCGTCGCCGCCGAAGCGCTCTATCCCGGCATCACCACCACCAAGCGGAATTTCGACGTCATTTTCCTCGAATATGCGGAGCGGACGCCGATAAAGGTCGGCCCCGTCACCGTCGTTCCCTTCGAGGTGCATCACCCCTCGGGCGCGCCGCCTTATGCGTTGCGCTTCTCGCTCGACGGCAAGGTGCTTACGTTCACCGGCGACACCGGTTGGGTCGAAGCGCTGTGCGATGCCGCACAAGGGGCCGACCTTTTGATTTCGGAATGCTTCCAATACGATGTCACGCTCCCCATCCATCTCGACTACAAGACCATCGACGCCAATTACGAGCGGCTCGGCGCGAAGCGCGTGCTCCTGACCCATATGGGGGCGGCGATGCTGGCGGCGGCGGACAAGGTCGATCCTTCGCGCTACATCATCGCCCGCGATGGGCTCGTCCTCGATCTATGACCGCGCAAGAGGCCGCGCTTCGGCGTTTGGTTGCGGAAATCCGCGCCTGCCGGGTTTGCGTCGATGCGCCGGAAGGAAAGCCTCTGCCGCACGCGCCGCGCCCGGTATTGCGGGCAAGCACGACCGCGCGGCTTGCCGTGTGCAGCCAAGCGCCCGGGACCAAGGTCTACCAATCGGGCATACCCTTCTCCGACCGCTCGGGCGATCGCTTGCGGGAATGGATGGGTGTCACCAAGGACGAGTTCTACGACGAGGCGAGGGTCACCATCGTGCCGATGGGGTTCTGCTTTCCCGGCCAGGATGCGAAGGGCGCGGACTTGCCGCCGCGGCGCGAATGCGCCCCGCTGTGGCATCGCGACCTGTTCGCGGCGCTGCCGCAGATCGAGCTCGTGCTGGCCATCGGGTCCTACGCGCAGGAATGGCATCTCGGCGAAGCGGCCGGGCCGACCTTGCATGCGACGATGCGCGATTGGCGCAAACAAATGCGGCGGAAGACGCGCCCGCGCATCTTTCCGCTGCCGCATCCGTCCTGGCGCAACAATGCTTGGCTCACGCAGAACGATTGGTTCGAGGCGGAGCTTCTACCGGTGCTCCGGCGCGCGGTGAGGCGGCTGCTCTAACAAGCATCTTGCGCTTCGTAGAAAAATAATCTAGCAAGGCGGGAACAGTCTGCCGATATTAGAATGTTGTTCCAATATCGGTCGTCACTGAGCAATTTAGTTGCTGAGCCCGCCATGCTCGACAGAATGGACCGCAAGATCCTCGACATCTTGCAGCAGGATTGCACGCTCCCCGTCGCCGAGATCGGCAAGCGGGTCGGGCTTTCCACCACCCCGTGCTGGCGCCGCATCCAGAAGCTCGAGGAATTGGGCGTGATCCAGGCGCGCGTGGCCGTGCTCGACGCCAAGAAAGTCAATGTCGGGGTGACCGTGTTCGTGTCGATCACCACGAGCCATCACACCCAAGATTGGCTCGATCGCTTCCACGCCGCGCTCAATGAATTCCCCGAGGTCGTCGAGTTCTACCGCATGAGCGGGCAGGTCGATTATCTCTTGCGCGTGGTCGTGCCCGATATCGAGCGCTACGACACTTTCTATAAGAAGCTGATCAGCAGGATCGAGCTGTCGGATGTGAGCTCGGCCTTTGCGATGGAGCAGATCAAGTTCACGACGGCGCTCCCGCTCGACTACGCCTCCGAGGGCAATTGAGGCTAGCGCTTGCGTTCGAGGCGCGCGATCAGGCTCGAGGTATCCCAGCGCCCGCCGCCCATCGCCTGGATTTCGGCATAGAACTTCTCGACCAGGGCGGTGACGGGAAGGCTTGAGCCGTTCGCGCGCGCCTCCTCGAAGATGAGCGCGAAATCCTTGCGCACCCAATCGACGGCGAAGCCGAAATCGAATTTGCCCTCGACCATGGTGCGCCAGCGGTTCTCCATCTGCCACGACTGCGCGGCGCCCTTCGAAATCGTGTCGATCACCTTGTCGATGTCGAGACCGGCGCTTTGCGCAAAGTGGAGCGCCTCGGCGAGCCCCTCGATTAGACCGCCGATGCAAATCTGGTTGACCATCTTGGTGAGCTGGCCCGAGCCCGGCGGCCCGATCAGATTGCAGGCCCGCGCGTAAGCGGCAATCACGGGCGCGGCCCGGGCAAACGCCTCGTTGCCGCCGCCCACCATGACGGTCAGTGTTCCGTTCTCGGCGCCAGACTGGCCGCCCGACACCGGCGCATCGAGGGCGTCCGCGCCGCGCGCGCTCGCGGCGGCGTGGAGCTCGCGGGCGATTTTGGCCGAAGCGGTGGTGTGGTCGATAGCAATGGCGCCCGGGGAAAGGGCGGCGAAAGTCCCGTCGGCTCCGAGCGTCACGTGGCGCAAGTCGTCGTCATTGCCGACGCAAGTGAAGACGAACTCCGCGTCTGCCGCCGCCTCGGCCGGGGTCGGGGCCGACCGTCCGCCGAACGTCTCGACCCAGGCGTCGGCTTTGGCGCGGGTGCGATTGAACACGACAACGTCGTGCCGCCCACGCGTCTTGAGATGGCCGGCCATGGGAAAGCCCATCACGCCGAGCCCGATCCAGGCGACTTTGCTCATGCGCTACATCCCGATACGGGGACGTAACTGCCTCATCGGCGGCTATGTCGGCAAGCCAAAACGAAATGGCCGGAGCGGGCCCCGGTCATCGAATCGATCGTCCCGCAAGGCTAAGCGATGGGCGCCTCGGGAAACGCGAGCTGCTCGCGGGCGCGCCACTCATCGGTGACGTAATTGATGATGAGCGAGGTGCGCACGCCCTTGATCGGGCGCTTCTCGAAGCCGTGATAGGTGTTGTTCGACGGAACGAAGATCATGGCGCTGTTGGAGGCGAAGGGCGAACGGCCGACATGGCGCTTCTCGCCGTCGTAGATGTCGGTGCCGAGATCGGTGTGGCTCGGATCCCTGGACAAGTAGGCGAGCATGGTGAACGCCTTCACCCCGAGATCGGTGTGGGGCTCGAGCCAAAAACCTTCAATGTCCTGCGCGAACTCGATGCGAAGATAGGTCCCTTTGAGATTGGTGCCGCAGACCTTCTCGATATGGTCGGTGATGCGCTTGTCCTGATAGGCTTGGGCGATCGCCTCGCAGACGGGAAAGCGCTCACGGTTCTCGACGTCGAAATATTTGCGCGTGTTGTTGTGCAATTCGCGCTTGCCCGAGACGCCGTCGAGCGACGGTGCATCGAAGGGAAGGGCGAGAATGTCGTCGACGGAGTCGGCGGGAAAGCAGTTCCTCAGGGTCCAGAAGCGATAGGGCTGATCGGCCCGTTTGGCGCTGTCGAGGCTCGCGATGAAGTCGCGCACGGCCTCGTTCGCCGCACTTCTGCCTTCACGTCCGGCCGGATGCTGTACGGCGACGCTGTCCCTCATGAGCGGGTCATCTCCCTGTGAAAAATCGCAAGAATGCTGGCCATCCAGCGCCCAGGCGGCCCCATCTTCGGCTCAAATAGCACCCGCGACCCGGCGGCGCAAATAGGAAGGACCCATGGACGCGCGCGACATGAAAACGCGCCCAATATGAAGCTCTTACGGTGCGGCACGGCCGCGGTCAGTTGAAATCCCCCCAACGAATGCGCGTTTGCACGCTATCGAGCGCGGCCTCGTCCCCTTCGTCGTCCAAGGTGTCGGAACGCAAGCATTTCGCGATCATCTCGAGCAGCGAAGCATGGAGTTCGCGCTCTGCGGCGAATTGAGGCGGGTTCGCGGCGAGGAACTCAAGGATCTCCCCGTAATCCGCCATGTTCACCCCCACGCTTACAGAACGAAGGAACCGTGCCGGGGCGGTGTGTCAAAACTGAGGCTCGGCCCCTCCTGTGGCAGCCGGCGCGCTTTTCGACTTACGCTCCGAGGCGATAGCGGCCGATTGCGCGCATCGGCGCCCGCCCGCCGCCGTCGCCGAAGAGCGAGAGCGCATCGACGGTGACGCCCGAGGCGCAAATCTCTTCGAGCACGGGCCAGAGCGCCTGCGTCACGCGTTCGAGATGGGCCGACTCGAGCGGACCGGTCAGGGTGATCGAGAAGCGGTTTGCGCTATCGGCGTCGTCCGGGGACGCCACGAAGTCCTCGAAAGACGCCACGCATTGCGCGGCGAGCCAATCGAGCCCGGCCGTCGCCTCGACGGGGCGCAGCACGAGAAAGCGGCCCGCGCGCGCGAGCGTCAAGGGTCCGGTCGCCAATGGCTTCCGCCGCTGCGTGAAATTGCTGAGGCGTGTCTTGATCGCGTCGAGTCCGATGCCGGTGCGCGGGGCAAACGGCGCCTTGATGAGCGCATGCAGACCGCTGTAGCGGCGCGGCACCGGAGCGAACCGCGCAAAGCCCATGGCGCCAAGTCCGGCTTCGGAGAAAGCCTGCAACGTGACGCCGTCATTGGCGCGGCCGAACCAGGAGCGCCCGAACGCGGCGAGCGCCGTGCCGGGCTGCGGCGTATATAAAATCGCGTAGCGCGCGAAACTCGTTTGGGGGGCCGCCTCGTAGGGGCGTGAACGATCGCGGCGAGCGGAATGGGGCATCGGTTTCCTCCTCGGTGCGTCGCGATAGGGATCACGCCGCAAGCTTATTGTCCGAGCCCGTAGCATTTCCCTGTGGCGCCCCCGCGACAGGTTCTTGGCGATAGGGAGGCCAAGGAATGAAGCATCGATGAATCGATTTTTGCCGAATTGATTTCGCAACTGCGAAGTCGATCTCGCGCGGCCCTTTGACAGAAGCGCTTTTCACGGGCATGCGTCGTTGCCGCATCGCAAGAAGAGGGCACCATGATCGAGTTTTACGCCTGGACCACGCCGAACGGCCTGAAAGTGTCGATCATGTTGGAGGAAGTCGGGCTCCCTTACCGCGTCCATCCCGTCGACCTTGGCAAGGACGAGCAGTTCCAGGCCTCCTTCCTCAAGATTTCTCCCAACAACAAGATCCCCGCGATCGTCGATAGCGACAACGGACTGCATCTGATGGAGTCCGGCGCGATCCTGCTCTATCTCGCCGAGAAGACGGGCCGACTGTGGCCGCAAGAGTTTCCGGCGAAGTGGCGCGTGGTGGAGTGGCTGATGTGGCAGATGGGGGGGCCGGGACCCTTTCTCGGCCAAGTGCATCATTTCTTGAAGTTCAATCCGGGCAAGGCCCCCTATGCTGAGGAGCGCTACACCAAGGAGGCGAGGCGGCTGTGGCGGGTGCTTGACCGGCGTCTCGGCGAAGTCGCGTATGTGGCGGGCGAGTACTCGATCGCCGATATCGCCATCTGGCCGTGGATTGCGCGTTTCGCCTGGCAGCCGGTGGACTTCGCCGATCACCCCAATGTGAAACGCTGGTATCTCGCGATCGCGGAACGGCCCGCAGTCGAGCGCGGCTATGACGTGCTGAAGCAGGGTCGCGCCATCCCCTTGCCATGAACGCCGGTCAGCCTGTCTTTCGGGCTCAACATTGCTTGTGGCAGAATGGCGAATGCGAAACGCCTGACGGGGGTCGGGGGATGTGCTTGCCGCAAGCTTCCCGATGCGAGAGGAGACGCAGCATGAAAAGCAATACCGTGAGCGCGACCGGGCTTGGCGCGATGTTTGCCGCCGCGTTGGCGATTAGCCAGGTGACGGCGCCAAACCCGGCCTCGGCGCAAGTGATCGAGCGCGGAGTCCAGGGCGGTATCGCGGGCGCGATCATTGGAGGCATTATTGGCGGCGGCAAGGGAGCGGGCCGCGGCGCGGCGATCGGCGCGGGCGTCGGCGTCGTTACCGGCGCCATCGAGCGCGACAACATACAACGTGCCTATGCTTACGGCGGCGGAGGCTACGGCGGACCCAATCTCGTCTACGACACGCAGGTCGCGCTCTACCGCCTCGGCTACGACCCAGGCCCACCCGACGGCGTTTATGGCCGGCGCACCGCCGACGCGATCGCGCAATATCAATATTCCAATCGCCTGCCGGTCACGGGACGTCCGTCGCCGGCCCTGCTCGACTACATGTTGCGGTACGGGGGCTGAAGCCCCGCGCGCCGCACGAGCGGTCCAAAGGGGAGGGGCATTGCGCAGCGCGCTTCTGGCTTTGCTCGTGCTTGGCGCCATCGGTGCCCTTGTCTTCTACCTTGTCACCATGCCGGTCACGGTGCCGGCTCGTGCGCTTCCGGCACACACGCCCGATCTTGCCAACGGCAAATACATGTTCGCCGCGGGCGGCTGTGCGGAGTGTCATGCGGTGCCGCGCGAGGGTTGCGGCGATCTCAAGATCAGGCAAGCGGAGATTCTCGCTGGCGGGCGTTGCCTCAAGACACCGTTCGGCACGTTCAGCGTGCCCAACATCTCTCCCGACAAGGCGACCGGCATCGGCAATTGGACCACGCTCGATTTCGTCACCGCGATGAAACACGGGGTCGCGCCGGACGGCACCCATCTCTATCCGGCCTTTCCCTACCCGTCCTACCAGCGCATCACCTATGAGGACCTGATCGACCTCAAGGCCTATCTCGACACTCTTCCTGCCGTGAACAACAAGGTGCCGCCGCCCAAGTTGCGCTTTCCCTACAACATCCGGCGTGCGCTCGGCCTGTGGGATCGTCTCTATGTCGACGGCAAGAGCTTCACGCCCAATCCAAACGCGAGCGCTAAGATCAATCGCGGCGCCTATCTCGTGGAAGGCCCCGGGCATTGTTCGGAGTGCCATTCCTCGCGCAACCTCCTAGGTGGCATCGTCAAGGGCTCCGAATTCGCGGGCGCGCCGGGTCTCGAAGGCAAGGGGCATGTGCCGAACATCACTCCGAGCGAAGACGGCATCGGCGATTGGAGCGAAGAGGACATCGCCTATCTGCTCGAGACCGGGACCAAGCCCGACTACGACACGATCGGCGAGGCCATGGCCCCGGTACAGAGGAACATGGCGAAGCTCACGCCCGCCGACCGCGAATCCATCGCCGCCTATATCAAGTCGCTGCCGCCCCGGCCCGACGCCGATCCCGAGCCGAAGAAATCGGCGGGCGAAAATGAGGGCGGTTCGGACGAGGATAAGCGGTAAGCCCAGAAGCAAGCCGTGCTAGTATTTCCCCATTCGAAGAAGGGGCTTGCGGCGGGGCTTTGAGGGTCTTGATGGCGGAGAAATTTCCAGCGGGATGGGACCTGATCCTTGGGCTCCTAGTTGCGGCTTTGGGCATTGCGCTGGTCGCGGACGTGTCGGAGGCCGGCCGCAAGGAGCGGCGTTCGCGGAAGGCGCCAGAGGCTTCCCCCGTCACGCAAAATGAGGAGCGGCCGCAGGCCGAGCAGCCGCGGCCCAAGCCCGAGCCGGCGCCTCCGCAGCCTGACGTCGCGCGCACCGATTCCAGCCCCGCCGAAGCGCCGTCGCCAGAGCAGGTCGCGGCGATCGCCCGCGCGCAGCGCTGCTGGGCGGAACTCGGCTACTACAAGGCCGAAGTCGACGGAAAGCGGGGCCGCGCGACGCGGTCGGCCTTCTCGCAGTTCAAGCGCGAGCATGGGCTTGCGAACCAGAGCGATATCCTCGCCGAGCCGGTGCAGCAGAAGATCGCCGAGCTGTGCAAGACGCAAACCGACGAAGCGCCGCTCGATGCGGCGAACGATCCCCTCGCGCCGCAGCAAGAGGCGGGGACCGCCGCGCCGCAAACTCCGAGTGAGCAAGAAGCGACGCTTGCCTCGCCCGAGACGGGCGCTGGCGAAGCGGATTCCTCCAGCGATCACGTCGCCTATGCTGCGGACGGGGAAGGGGCCGAGCAGCAAGCGGCCGAGGTCGGGCCTCGCCTCGATCTCGATTGTCTCAACGAAGACCTTCTCGCCGTGCTCCGGCGCGCCCATGGTCTCGGTGTCGAGGTCCGAACCTGCGAGCGCGCCTGCGTCATGCCGCCGGCGGGGTTGCCCCAGGCCCAGCTCGACGCGATGCAAGCGACCGGCTCGGTGGCCTGGTGCCGCACTTGCGTGCCCATATCGGGCCAGCTTGCCTTGAACGACGTCAGGCGCATCGAGCGCGCCGGCAATGTCGAACTCTGCCCGATCCCGCCGCGACAGCTGGCAAAATACGGCGAGGGCGTCAGCGACGGGTTGCGGTCCTACTTGCGCGTGCGCGAGCTTTATCGCGCCCTGCCGCCGATGGCCGAAGACCCCGGTCAGTACGCGGTCATCATCGGCAATCGGAGCTATGAGCGCCTGCCGCGCAGCGTCACCTCCTACAACGACGCCGATGCCTTCTACGCCTTCCTGACCGAGCGTCTCGGCTTCAGGCCCGACAACATCATCGATTTGCGCGATGCGAAGAAGGCCGACTTCGAACGCGTGTTCGGCGCGGAACCCGACATCGACGGGGAGCTTGCCCGCCGCGTCGAAGCCAAGCCCGACACGAAGATCCTCGTCTACTATTCGGGGCATGGCGCGACCGACGAGACGCAGACCGAGACCTATCTTCTCCCCGTGGACGCCGAGCCTTACCGGGAGGCCGTTGGCGGCTACAAGCTCGCGACGCTCTACGCCAATCTCGCCAAGCTCAAGGCGAACTCGGTGCTGGTCTTGCTCGAGACGGAGTACGGGCCGGATCACGGCGCCTACGTGCTGCCCCCCAATTCGCCCGAGACCGTGAAGAGCGCCTTGCCGCAGGATTTGCTGCCGGGCCTGACGGTCCTTTCCGCCACCGATCGCGGGCAGCGCAGTCTCTCCGACATCACCTACGATATCGGCCTCTTCACCCGCTACGTGATCGAAGGACTTGCCGGCGCCGCCGATCTGCCGCCCGTCGGCAACGGCAACGGGACGCTCGACACGGCCGAGATCTATGCCTTCACCGCCGCTTTCGTCGATCTTGCTGCACGGAAGACCTACGGCGTGCTCCAGCGCCCGGTCTATTCCGGCGCCGCCACCAACGTGCTGACGAGCGCGACCACGGCGCCCGCCCGGTCCAACTGAGGGGACGCCATCGGCGGCAAGACCCAACCTCCGCACTCTCGGCCGCGACCATCGGGCGGCGAGATATCTTGTCGCCCCGCGCGAAAACCGCTTTACAAGCGCGCACGGATTTCATACGGGACCAACGGCTCGGGGGCGATTCCGCTCGAAGGGCAGCAACTGATATCGGCAATCTCGTGTGGGAGTAGACATGGGATGGACGTTTTCACTTCTGCCGCGGAGTTCTTGCGTCGCCGCCGTCCGGAGCGGCCGGTCCTCGCATTAAGGCCGCACGCCGCGCGACGCGCGGCACGCTGGTTCAACGACAACTTCCCCGGCCGCGTGCTCTACGCCGCCAAAGCCAACGACGCGCGCCCGATCATCGACGCCCTTGTCGAGGCCGGCATCCGCGCCTTCGACGTCGCTTCCCTGGTCGAGATCGAACGCGTGGCCGGGATTCCCGGCACCGAGCTGTTCTTTATGAATCCGGTCAAGTCTCGTGGCGCGATCGCGCGCGCTTATCGCGAGTTCGGCATCAGGAGCTTCGCCTTCGACAGCGAGGAGGAGCTCGACAAGATCGTGGCCGAGACCGGCGGGGCCAGGGACCTGACGCTCTACCTGCGCGTCGCCTGTCCCAATACGCACAGTCTCATCCCGCTCGAAGGCAAGTTCGGCGCATCGGGCGAAGAGGCGCCGGCACTCCTCTTGCGCGCGCGCCAGATCGCCGAGCGGCTCGGTCTCACCTTCCATGTCGGGTCGCAAGCGGTCGTTCCGGCCGCCTTCGGCGAGGCGATCCGGCAGATCGGTCAACTGATCGTCTCCTCCGGCGTTCTGGTCGACGCCGTCGATATCGGCGGCGGCTTCCCGAGCCGCTATCCCCATTCCGACCCGCCGGAACTTGCAATATTCATGGACGAAGTGGTGCGCGCGGCCGACGAGCTTGCGGTCAGACACTCCTGCGAGCTTCTGTGCGAGCCGGGGCGGGCGCTCGTGGCCGAGGCCGAGTCGGTGATCGTTCGCGTCGATGCACGACGTGGGCATGCGCTTTATGTCAATGACGGCGCCTTCGGCACGTTGTTCGATGCAGCCAATTCAGGTTTCCGCTTTCCGGCGCGGCTGGTCGCAACCTCGCGCCGCAAGGCAAGACCGGTCGCCGAGTTCGGCCTCTACGGACCGACCTGCGACAGTTCCGACTTCCTGCCCGGGCCTTTCGTGCTGCCCGATAGCGTGCGCGAGGGGGACTATATCGAGATCGGCCAGATCGGTGCTTACGGCCGGGTCTTTGCGAGTCGTTTCAACGGGTTCGGCGAATACGACGAAGTGATGCTTCGCGACGAGCCGATGCTTACGATGTACGC
>DASTKZ010000140.1:0-6042 GCA_035715445.1 Methyloceanibacter sp. | reverse complement strand
ATGTCCTTGACAAAGCCGCGTCTAGTGAAAAAACCTCGCCCTATCTGAAGAGCTACGAGCAGGGCAATCCCCAAAACTTCACGTCCAATTTCGGTACGGTGAAAAAGGATCTTTGCCAGACCTGTCACAATGTCAGCACGGCGCGTCAGGACTGTCTGCTGTGCCACAAATATCATGTGAATGGCGTGAACACGCCGATCATGAAGACGAAAATCCCATCTCAATAGCAGCAATCCTGAAGGGCGATCGCGAAGCGGCCCACGCAATGCGGTCAGTCAAGGATTTGGTGAGCTAGTACGAGCTGCGTTTGATTCCGCCTCCCCCAAACTAACGAGCCTTCCCATCGTCTGGCGGAGGAATCACTTCCTCTTCATGACCGGCATCGGGGTTTGGAACGTCGGTATGGATGTCCTCATCGCCTATCGGAGGCGGCGTAATCACGCCATCGTCCTGTGCGGGGGGCGCAATCGGCTCTCCATTGTCACCGCCGGGAGGGTCCTGACCCTGGGGAACGGTTTTTTCACCCGTGCCCGCCGCGAAAGCAGGCGAGACAACAAAGTTGGAACTGTCGCAGACAATCGGGAAGACCAGAGTCAAGACGGCCACTGCGCTTACGCGGCACCTAAGCATCTTCTGTCTCCAATTGTCTTTTCTCTTGAGAAAACCCGGTCTCGGCCGACTAGTTCCGGACCAGGTCCGAGGGCAGTTCGCTCCGAAGACAATTTTGCTGTTACTCTGGCCAGGCCATTTCCGCCCAGGGGGGAGATCCGTTCGTCAATGAATAGCAGGCCCGATCCTTACGGCCGCGACGCGCGGCGTCCCTACCAGATCCCGCTCAAAGGCTGGCGTCAGGTTGCCGAACGCGTTTGGACTGAAAGCGGTCGCGACAATCTCTCCGTCGTGGCGGCGGGCTGCGCCTTCTTCGCCCTCTTGGCGATTTTCCCCGTGCTTTCAGCGCTCGTCTCCATCTACGGCCTGACCGCGAATCCCGACACCGTTGAGCAACATTTCGGCATGCTCCGCTCCGTGCTTCCGCCGCAGGCGAGCGATATCGTCATGGCGCAAATCCATCGGATCGCCGCCGCATCGAGCGGGAGGCTCGGGTGGAGTCTCGCGGTGAGCTTGGGGATTGCGCTTTGGAGCGGTCTTGCCGGTACCCAGGCGATGATGGCCGCCCTGAATATCGCTTATGAAGAGCCCGAGAGCCGCAGCCTCTTTCGCTACTATTTGAATGCCGCGACCTTCACCATCATCGGCATCGTCGGCGGCGTGGTCATGCTACTCGCCATTCTCTACGTGCCGATCCTGTTTGCCGTCACCGGCTTCTCACACGCTTTCGAGCTCGCCGTCGGGATCGGGCGCTGGCCGTTCCTTGCGCTCTTTGTCCTCATCCTCCTGTCGCTTCTCTACCGTTACGGTCCCTGCCGCCGTGCCGCCAAATGGCATTGGGTCAGCGTGGGCTCCGTGTTCGCCACGGTCGCGTGGCTGATCGCGTCGGCCGGCTTTTCTCTCTACGTGTCGCAATTCGCCAATTACGACAGGATCTACGGATCGCTCGGCGCCGTGGTGATATTGCTGTTCTGGCTCTACATGTCGTTCTACATCATCCTGCTCGGCGCGGAGATCAACGCCGAACTCGAGTTGCAGACGGCGCAGGACACGACCTCGGGCAAGCCACGTCCGCCCGGCAAGCGAGGCGCATTTGTCGCCGACCACGTCGCCGGAGGACCCGACGGCCAAAAGCGGCCGGTCAGCCCCGTGACGCGCGACCCGGCGGCAGCGAAGCCCGGCGGCTCGTGACGCGCCGGCCTTGAAGCGCGGGTTCAAAGCCTTAAGTTGCGATATTCATGGCCTCGAGGTTGGGCTAAGGATTAGCGACTGGCGCAGCTCTCAGAGTTTGGGACCAACATGCAACTTCCACCGCGCATCCCTGTACTCTCCTCCAGCGCGGACACGCGCACCGCGATCTTACAGGGCCTGCTCATCGCGACGCTCGTCATTGCCGCGCTCTATGTCGGGCGCGAGGTGCTTGTCCCCCTTGCTCTTGCCATCTTGTTGAGTTTCGTTCTGACCCGGCCGCTGGTCATGCTGAGGCGGGTCGGCATGCCGCGCATACTCTCCGTGGTTATTGTGGTGAGCTGCGCGTTCGCGATCATCTTCGGGCTGGGTTGGCTCGTCTCGCGCGAATTCACGCAACTTGCGGCCGACGTGCCGACCTACCGCGCCGCGCTCTCGGAGAAAATCAAGGGGTTACGTGAGAGCGCGCCGGCCTCGCCTGTGCTGAAGCGGGCCGGGGATGTCCTGACCGGCCTCCAGAAGGAACTGTCCCAGGGCGAACCTTCGGCCGCGCCTCAAGCCGATAACGGCGGGAAGCCGCCCGACGGCAAGCCGCTCCAGGTCGAAGTCCGCCAACCCGAGCCGACGGTCTTCGAGCTCTTTCGGCAAATCGCCGGAACGGTGCTGCCGCCGCTTGCGACCGCCGGCATCGTGCTCCTCTTCGTCATTTTCATTTTGATTCAGCGCGAGGACCTGCGCGACAGGTTTATCAGGCTGTTGGGCTCCTCCGACCTGCAGCGCGCCACGACAACACTCGATGACGCGGCGACGCGCTTGAGCAAATACTTCTTGCGGCAACTCCTCATCAACAGCGGTTTCGGCGTCCTGATCGCCGTTGCGCTATGGGCCATCGGCATTCCAAGCCCGCTGGTGTGGGGCGTGCTCGCCATGCTTATGCGCTTCGTGCCCTTCGTCGGATCGTATATCGGGGCGATTCCGCCGCTCTTGCTCGCGACCGTGGTCGATCCGGGCTGGTCCACGTTCCTGATCGTGCTAGCGCTCTACGTCGTCGGAGAAATGACGATGGGCCAGGTGGTCGAGCCGCTCGTGTTCGGGCATGGCACCGGCGTGTCGCCGATCGCCGTGCTGGTGTCGACCGTATTCTGGACCTGGCTGTGGGGACCGCTGGGACTTCTGCTTGCCATGCCGATGACGGTCTGTCTCGCCGTGCTCGGACGCCACGTCGAGGACTTGCATATGTTCCAGGTGTTGCTCGGCGACGAGCCGGCGCTGACGCCGGATCAGTGTTTCTATCAGCGGGCGCTCTCTGGCGATGCGGCCGAAGCCACCCATCAGGCCGAACTCCATATCAAGGAGCAGAGCTTCGAATCCGGTCTCGAGGAGGTCGTTTTGGGGGGTCTCAAGCTTGCCGAGCGCGACGCGCGACGTGGCCTGCTCGATGCCGAGAGAGCGCAGCGCGTTTCCAACACGGTCAAGGAGATGCTGGAAAATCTCGCCGATTTCGCCCCGCGGCGCTGGTTTGCCAAGAACCATCAGAAGGAAAACGACGATAAGGCCACGGGCCTCGCCTCGCTCAAGGCCGCGGAGGCCGGAGAGGATGAGGGCGAGACGGGCGCGATCGACCGCGCCGAGCTTGCACCCGGCTGGCGCGAGGACGATGCCATTCTTTGCGTTGGCGGACGCACGCCGCTCGATGAGGCCGCCGCCGCCTTGCTCGCCGAGATCTTGAAGCGGCGCGGGCTCGGAGCGAAGGCGCCGGCGACGGAAGCGACCTCTGCGGGTCACATTGCCTCGCTCGCCGGCACAGAGGCGAAGCTCGTCTGTCTTTGCTATCTCGGCCTTGGCACGGGGCCGGCGCATGTCCGCTATCTCGTAAAACGGCTCCGGCGCATTCTCCCCGAAGGTACGGCAATCCTCGTTGCCTACTTCCCGAATGGGAGCGGCGCGGGTTCGGTCAAAGAGATGCTGGCCGCGGCCGAAGCCGATTCCTATGCGGCATCCTTGAAAGAGGCCGCGGACATCGCGGTCGCCACGGCCAAGGGCGAGATCAAGAGCAAGGGGCCAGGCGAAGCCGCGGCCCAGGTCAGCGCAGCCAAGAGCGAGATCAAAAGCGTGAAGTCGAGCGAAGCGGCAGCCCCAGTTGTTTCGCCTGAGGCGAACAGAGTGCTCGTACCGGCCGCCGCGAAGCGCAAGCGGGCGGCCTCAAGCCGCGGCCGCGGTGAGGTTTCCTGAGAGCGCCGCCTCGAACAGCTTGCGGCTGCCCTCCTTGGTGAGGGGAATGGGATTGCCGCCGGCGGTCGGATCGACGACGGCCATTTCGACGATCGTATCGGTCTTGTTGCCGTCGACTTTCAGCCCGCGCAGATCGTTGGGGACGCCGGTTGCTTCACGCAGGCGGAGCACCGCGTCGAGGAAGCCGTCGAACCCGCCTTTGATGCCGAGATAACCGGCAAGCCGCGTGATCTTCGGCTCGATCGCCGGGCGGTTGAACACGAGCACATAGGGCATGAACACGCCGTTCGTCGTGCCGTGATGGGTGTGGTAGAGCGCTCCGACCGGATGAGAGAGCGCGTGGATCGCACCGAGCCCCTTTTGAAATGCGGCGGCGCCCATCGCCGCGGCACTCATCATATGCGCGCGCGCCTCCAGATCCTTGCCGTTGGCCACCGCCTTCGGCAGGTTCTCGAAGATGAGCCGCATGCCCTCGACCGCGATGCCCTCGGCCATCGGGTGATAGCTCGGGGCGCAATAGGCTTCGAGGCAATGCGCGAGCGCATCCATGCCCGTGCCGGCGGTGATCGCGGGCGGCATACCGACGGTGAGCTCCGGATCGCAGATGACGATGCGCGGCATCATCTTGGGATGAAAGATCACCTTCTTCGTCTGCGTCGATTCCTGCGTAATCACGCCGGCGCGGCCGACTTCCGAACCGGTCCCGGCCGTCGTCGGCACGGCGACGACCGGCGCGATCTTGTCGGCATCGGCGCGCGTCCACCAATCGCCGACATCCTCGAAATCCCACAACGGGCGGCTCTGCCCGGCCGCAAAGGCGATGACCTTGCCCGTGTCGAGGCCCGAGCCGCCGCCGAAGGCGACGACGCCGTCATGCTTTCCGGCGCGGTAGGCGGCGATGCCGGATTCGACGTTTCCCTCGACCGGGTTCGACTGAACGTCGGAGAACAGCGCGACCGGAAGTCCCGCATCTTTAAGAAGCCCGAGCGCCTGTTGCGTGATCGGAAGCGGGGCGAGACCCGCATCAGTCACGAGCAAGGGCCGCGCGATGCCGGCGGCGCGGCAGGCATCGGCGAGTTCCTTGATGCGGCCGGCGCCGAAGCGAACGGCGGTCGGGTAGCTCCAATTGGCGGTCGGTGTGCTCATGGCAGGCGTCCGGGGTGAGGGGAATCAGACTTCGCGGAGGTGATAGCTCTTCGGCTGGGTCAGCGTTTCAAAACCGAGTTTCGACAGCGTGGTGCCGCGACCGGTATCCTTGACGCCGGTCCAAGTGAGGTACGGGTCGAGATAGTCGCAGCGGTTCATGAACACCGTGCCGGTTTCGATCCGGCTGCCGATCTCCGCCGCGCGATCGATGTCGCGCGTCCAGATCGACGCGGTCAGTCCGTAGGGACTGTCGTTCATCAGCATGACCGCCTCATCGTCATCCCGCACCTTCATGATGCCGACGACCGGGCCGAAACTCTCCTCCCGCATCACCTCCATCTGGTGATTGACGTTGACCAGCACTTCCGGCGCGAGATAGGGCGAGCCGGGCGCATCTCCCTTCACCTTCATCTTGATCAGCGGGGTCGCGCCCTTGCGCTTGGCCTCGGCGGTCTGGGCGCGCACGGTGTCGGCGAAGGACGCGCGCGCCATCGGGCCGAGCGTGGTCGCCTGTTCGAGCGGATTGCCCACCACATATTTGCGGGTGAGATCGGCGAAGCCCTCGACGAAATCGTCATAAACCGAGGCATCGACATAGATCCGCTCGATGCCGCAGCAGCACTGGCCCGAATTGTAGAACGTGCCGTCGACCAGATTCTCGATGGCGTGGTCAAGCTTGGCGTCGGCGCACACATAAGCCGGGTCTTTGCCGCCGAGTTCGAGTCCGAGCGAGGCAAAGGTGCCCGAAGCGGCCCGCTCGATGGCGCGGCCACCGGCGACGGACCCGGTGAAGTTGATATGGTCGACGCGGCCCGAGGCGATGAGCTTCTCGGTCTGCTGATGCGACAGTACGAGGTTGTGGAACAG
>DASTKZ010000139.1:0-3600 GCA_035715445.1 Methyloceanibacter sp. | reverse complement strand
ATCTCGAGCGTCACCCCGATTGTCGC
Organism: Methyloceanibacter sp.; assembly: GCA_035715445.1. Taxonomy (GTDB): domain Bacteria; phylum Pseudomonadota; class Alphaproteobacteria; order Rhizobiales; family Methyloligellaceae; genus Methyloceanibacter. The sequence continues at coordinate 3,574 of DASTKZ010000139.1, read as the reverse complement.
GACGAAGCCCGCTATTGCTATAACGGCCCCGCGTTCCGCTTTCAGCCGGAAGCGGACAATCGCACCCGCCCGCGCGAGTTTCGCCAGGCCGGCATTGAATGCTTTGGTGACAGCGACAAAGAGAGCGCCGATGTCGAGATCGTGCTGCTCGCGGTCGAGGCAGTGCGCCGCGCCGGGCTAAAACACCTCGCGCTTCGCTTCGGCGACATCGCCATGTTCTACGCGCTGCTCGATGCGCTTTCGCTGCCGGAGCGCTGGCGGCTGAAGCTCAGGCACTATTTCTGGCGGCCGCCGGCGTTCCACGCGTTGCTGTCGCGCCTTGCCCGCGGCGAGCGGCCGAACGGCGACGGCCCGGCGCTCGCGATCGCCGGCGCGCTTGCCGGCGAGACGCAGGACCGCGCCGAGGAGCGCGTCGCCGCCTATCTCGAAGAAACGGGGCTGCCGCTCGCGGGCAACCGCACGCTCGGCGAGATCGCGGCGCGGCTGCTCGACCAATCGGCCGATCTCGGCGCCGGACCGTTGCGGAAAGAAGTCGCTGTCGTGATCGATTCCTACCTCGCGATTTCGGGGCCGCCCGAGAAAGCCATCGAGCGCGTGGCCAAGCTCGGCAAAGAAGCGGGCCTCGACCTTTCCGCCCCGCTCTCCGCCTTCGCCCGCCGTCTGGCGAGTCTTGATGAGAGCGGCGTCGATCTTGCGCGCGCGACCTTTGCCACGGAGTTCGGCCGTAACCTCGAATATTATTCGGACCTCGTATTTCAGATCGAGTCGCCCGGCTTCGACGACGCCATCGCCGGCGGCGGCCGCTATGACGGACTCTTGGCCGATCTCGGCGCGCCGCGCGAAGTGCCGGCGATCGGTTCGGCCATCCACACCGAGCGTCTCCTTGCCGCGGTCAGGGGGAAGTCGTGATGGCCGCGAAACTCCTGATCGGGATTCCCTCAAAGGGGCGGCTCAAGGATGCCGCCGCCGATGTCTTCGCGCGCTCTAGCCTCGCCTTGCGCAACAAGGGACATGAGCGCGGCTATCGTGGAGCAATTTCCGGCCTCGACGATGTCGAGGTGGTCTATGCCTCGGCGGCCGAGATCGTCGATCAGCTCAAGTCGGGGCGCGTCCATTTGGGTGTGACCGGCGAAGACCTGATCCGCGAGACGATCGGCGATGTCGACGGCGCGGTCGAGTTCCTCGCGCCGCTCGGCTTCGGCCGCGCCGACGTTGTCGTTGCCGTTCCCGATTGCTGGATCGATGTCGTCCGCATGGCCGATCTCGAAGACGTGGCGGCGCAATTCGCGGCGGTCCACGGCCGGCGTCTGCGCGTCGCCACCAAATATATGAATCTCACGCGCCGCTTCTTTGCGGGCCACGGCGTTGCGGGCTATCGCATCGTCGAGAGCGCGGGCGCGACCGAAGCGACGCCCGCGGGCGGCACCGCCGAGCTGATCGTAGACATCACCACGACCGGCACGACGCTCCGCGCCAATCACCTGAAAGTTCTCGAGGACGGCCTGATCTTGAGGTCTGAGGCGCATCTTTTCGCCTCGCGCGCCGCCGCGTGGGGTCGGGACGCGGAGAGGCTCCGCGCCACCATCGCCGAAAGCTTGTCGTCTGTCGATTAACGATGCGGCGGGCCGGGTAGGCATGACAAGAAGTTGAAGATGCGGCCTATGGCGGCGCTGAAAGCGAGAAGCTACTCTCCGCCGCCATGCTGATGCGCCTCGCACTCATCGCCGCCCTCGTCATTGCCGCCGGCGCGTCATCGGCCGTTGCTGCGCCTGCGCGCATCGTCATCTTGCGTCACGGCGAGAAGGCCGACGATTGGAAGCCGTGCGAAATCGGCGAACAGAGGGCGAAGGCGCTCGCGCTCACCTATCTCGGCCGCGACGCTATCAAATCCCTATTTGCCGGCGGCGACGAGCCCGCCTTCTTCTTCGCCATCACGCCCAACACCGCAGCGCTCGCTTCGCCTGCGGTTGCGAGCTGGAACAAGCCGGTGATCTTCTATTCGGCGATGCCGGAGAGCGGTGAGGACTTCACCAGGGCGCTCAACCGCCGCACGGTCGACGCCGCGCGCAACGTGCTCGCCAATCCCACGCTCGAGGGCAAGACCGTGGTCATGGTGTGGGAACACGAGCACATCGCCAGCGAAACGCTCGAAGCAAAATTCGAGAACGAGGCGGTGACGCTCCGCCAATTGTTCAAGCTCGACATTCTGCCCGGCGTCCCCAAGACCTGGCCGGGCCACACGTACGACTATTTCTGGATCGTGGACTTTCCTGAGCACTCCAACGTGCCGTCTAAATTCGAGATGGTGAAACAGGAGTTCGGCGCATCCTTCCCCCGCGTGCCGGCGAACGATTGGGGCACGCCCGATGGGCTCGACGCGGCAAGCGGCTGCGCGCGCGACTAGTTCAAGACACTGACGCTAGGCGAGGCTGCGCTCGCGCCTCTTCCCGGCAGGCGTGCCACGGCTCGGCGGGACTTCGCGCAAATGGTGGCGGCCTGTCTCGTCGGGCTTCAGCGCGAAGAAGCGCTGGTGGAACGGGGCGAGGCTCGCGCGGTGGCCGATCGAGACGAGGGCCGTGTTGGGCAGCCGCTCGATCATGAGGTGATAAAGCGCGGCCTCCGATGCCTCGTCGAGCGCGCCCGTCGCCTCGTCGAGGAAAAGCCAGTGTGGTTTTTGCAGGAGCGCGCGCGCGATCGAAAGCCGCTGCTGCTCGCCGCCCGAAAGCTTGTCGGCCCAATAGGCCGTCTCGTCGAGCTGAGCAGTGAACGCGCCAAGCCCGACCGCTTTCAGAACGTCCTCGATTTCTTCCGCCGGGAACTGATCCGGCGTTCCGGGATAGGCGAGCGCCCCCCGCAACGTGCCGAGCGGCATGTAGGAGCGCTGCGGCAGGACGAGCACGCTTGCGCCTTGCGGCACGCGGATCGAGCCCGACCCGAACGGCCACACCCCGCCAAGCGCCCGGAATAGGCTCGTCTTGCCCGCGCCCGAGGGTCCCGTGACGAGAACGCGCTCGCCCGGTTCGATGGAGAGTTCGGCAAGCCGCACGATCTCTTGTCCGTTGGGAAGCCCGACGGCGAGTTCTTGGACGAGAAGCGCCTTGCCGCCGTCGGTCAGGAACTCGAGCCGCGGCGCCGAACCATCGAGCCCTTCGGCCCACCTGATCGAAGCCTCGAAACCGGTCAGCCGGTTCAGGACCGCCTTCCAATCGGCGATCGAGGTGTAGGCGGTGACGAAGAAGGACAGCGCGCTCTGCACCTGGCCGAAGGCCGAGGCGATCTGCATCAGGCCGCCAAGGGTCATGGTGCCGAAGAAATAGACCGGGCTCACCACCAGGAACGGGAAGATGATGGCGACTTGCGAATAGCCGGCGGTGAGAAACGTCAATCGCTTCCGCCGGCGCATGATTTCGTACCAGTTGCGCATGACCGATGCGAACCGGTCGCGGAGGCGCGCCCCTTCCGCTTCCTCGCCCGCGAGCAGGGTCACTTCCTCGGCGTTCTCGCGCAACCGCACCAGCGAGAAGCGGAAATCGGCCTCGTAGCGCTGCTGATCGAAATTGAGCTTGATGAGGGG
>DASTKZ010000138.1:0-3368 GCA_035715445.1 Methyloceanibacter sp. | reverse complement strand
CGCTGCGCGATCGCCGCAAGAACATCATCACCGCGGCGATCGACGTGCCCAATGAGCAATTGAGCGCCGGTCCACGCGGCTATCGCGTCCAGGTCGTCGACTACGACTCGAGCACCAACAAGATGTACGTGGCACTCGACGCCGCGAAGTACGGATCGGTGGACGACCCGGCAGACCCGTTCGCTCGCACTCCAAGTGCGAAGTTGCTCACCGACCCGCGGTTCCACGCGCAGAACACCTACGCGATTGCCATGCGGACGCTCGCGCAATTCGAGCGCGCGCTCGGCCGGCGCGTCAGTTGGAGCTTCGGCGGTCATCAACTGAAGATCGCTCCGCACGCCTTCGCGGAGGCCAACGCGTACTACTCGGCCGGCGAGGAAGCGCTGTTGTTTGGTTATTTCGGGGAAGACGAGCTGGTGTTCACGTCGCTGTCACACGACATCGTCGCGCACGAAACCACGCATGCGCTCGTCGACGGTCTGCGGCCCCGTTACATGGAACCGTCGAGCCCGGATCAGGCCGCCTTCCACGAGGGCTTTGCGGACGTCGTCGCGCTGCTCTCGGTCTTCTCGATACCCGAGGTGGTCAGCTACGCAATCGACAGTGCCATCGGCTTGCCGAACACGCCGACCATGCGGCTCGCCGATCTCACCCTAGAATCCCTGAAGCACGGCATCCTGCTCGGCTTGGGAGAGCAGTTCGGAGAAGCGTTCTCGGGCGTACACGGGGCGGCGCTGCGGCGTTCGGTCACGCTCAAGCCCGCGAAGGACATTCTCAACCGGGAAGAATTTCAGGAGTCTCACCGGCGCGGCGAGGTGCTCGTCGCCGCCATGCTGCACGCGTTCCTCGCCGTCTACCGCGCTCGCCTCGTGACCCTCGGCCGCGACATGAAAAACCGTCTGCCGCCGAAACGCGTAGCGGAGGAAGGCGCCGACATCGCCGACCGCATGTTGACGATGGCGATCCGCGCCCTCGACTACATGCCGCCTACCGACATCGAGTTCGGCGACTACTTGAGCGCGCTGCTCACGTCCGACCTCGAGATTCGGCCGGACGACAGCCGTTACCGAGTGCGAGAGCACCTCCGCGCCGCGTTCAAATCGTTCGGCATTCGTCCGACGTCGAAGTATCAGGAGGGACGGTGGGAGCCGCCGCTGCTGGCGGTGCCGCCGGGAGCGCGTGGACGAACGGCCGAGCTCAACTATCGCTTCGTCCATCGCGAAGCGATGCAACGCGACCGCGACGAGATCTTCCGGTTTTTATGGGACAATCGCGGCGTTCTCGGTTTGTGCGAGGAAGCGTACACCGAGGTCGGGAGCGTGTTGCCGTGCTTGCGTGTCGACCAAGACGGCTTCACGTTGCGCGAAACCGTCGCGGACTACGTGCAGATTCTGACGGTGCGTGCCGACGAACTGGGCAGCATCACAATCCCGAACAGCAGCCAGCGTATCGTGAAGCCCGCCGGCCTCCCCGACTGGAGGCAGGTCCGTTTGCTCGGCGGCGGGGCACTCATCTTCGATGAGTTTGGCACGCTCAATTACCACATCCGCAATGCCGTCCTGAATCCGGCTCGCCAGACACGTCGCCTCCGCTACTTATTCAACGCCGGCTACTTCGACGGCGACAATGCCCCGGCCCGCGGATTCGCCGAGCTCCATATGAAAGGCATGCAACCCGAGCTGCCGTCGATGACGAGAGAGAGGACGCCATGGCAGTAGGTCCAAGCAAGCTGACGCTACGCGCCTACGGGGTCGGTTTCGGTGACTGTTTCCTGCTGACTTTCAGCTATGCCGGCGCGACCGGAGACCGACACATGCTGATCGACTTCGGCACCACCCAGAAGCCGCCCAATCCGAGAAAATTGCTGATGATGGATATCGCGAAGGACATCGTCGCCACCGTCGGCGGCCATCTGCACGTGATCGTGGCGACCCATCGCCATACCGACCACATCAGCGGCTTCGCGACCAACGCCAAGAAGAACGGAACCGGCGATCTCATCGCCTCGCTGAAACCGGACCTCGTGATCCAGCCGTGGACCGAGGACCTGAACGCACCGATAAAATCGAAGGGCCCGGGCAGGGGACTGACCGCCGCCGCCAACGATGCATTTCGATTGTCCCTGCGGCACATGCAGACGGTGATGGTGGCCAGCCTCCGGCAGACCAGGCACCTGCCGACGGCGTTGCGGGAGGAGATCGCGTTCGTCGGCCAGAATGATCTCAGTAACCTCTCCGCCGTGAAGAACCTCGCGAAGATGGGGAACAACGGGAAATCGGCCTACGTGTTCTACGACAAGAAGATTCCGAAGCTGGCGGCCCTCCTGCCGAACGTGCAGGTCGACGTGATGGGTCCCCCGACGATCAAGCAGAAAGCGGATGTCGTTTCGCAGAGCGCTAAGAACACCCAGGAGTACTGGCACTTCGCGAGCGTCTGGGGTTTGCGCGCGGCGACGTCGGAGCTGACCGATGGCCGCGAGCTTTTTCCCCGCGCACCCGTGCATACGGGTCGGGCCATTCCCATCGAGAACCGCTGGTTCATGCAGCGCCTCAAGCAGACGCGCGGAAACCAGCTGCTGCGCATCGTCCGCGCCATGGATAACGCGCTCAACAACACGAGCGTCATTCTCCTGATCAAGGCCGGCAAAAAGAAGTTGCTGTTCCCCGGCGACGCGCAATGGGAGAACTGGGAGCACGCGCTCAAGAAGAACGCCAGTGAGCTCACCGATGTCGATGTCTACAAGGTCGGCCATCACGGCAGCTTGAACGCCACCCCGAAGACCTTGTGGAACGCATTCACGAAGAAGAGTGCGAGCGAGGGCACCAAAGATCGGCTCTGCAGTGTGATGTCGACGCGGACCGATAGCAAGCACGGGCATCGGGAGTCGGGGACGGAAGTCCCCCGCGACAAGCTCGTGAACGCCCTCCGCAGTGACAGCGAGCTGCGCAGCACCCAGGAGCTCGAGCCGACGGGTGATCTCGTGCTGAAGCTCGAATTCGACCTCTGACCTACGGATCGCACGCGGTGGGATATCGCGCGACGCCAGGCACCGTTGCCGGGGTTTCAAGGAACAAGCTGGTGCTCGGCATGAATTTGGAAAAAGGCAGTCGCGGACTGAGCCCGCGGCTCACTTGCACAATTCTCGCCAGTCTGACACTAATTCCTTAATGTGATCTAGGTTGGAAGGAGGGTTGCATATGCCAAAGATCAAAGGGTTGAGCCATGTTGTGCTCTATGTGAATGACCTCGAGAAAATGGCGGCGTTCTATCGGGACTTTCTCGGGCTTGTTCGATACCGCGAGCATGCGGGACGGATGATATTCATGACGCCTGATCCCGAGGTCGAAGACCATCAGCTCGCTCTCGCC
>DASTKZ010000137.1:0-26984 GCA_035715445.1 Methyloceanibacter sp. | reverse complement strand
ATCGGGCCGGCCCGGGGAGACGCTACAAAAAGGCGGCGGCGAAGGCGGGACTGAATGGCCCAATGCCTCAAGGAATCGCCAACGGTCTGGCCCCAGTCAAGGCTTGCCCTTTCGACAAATGCCTCACATTTCCGTGCTTTTTGGCGCTTCCGTGCCGTGAAAATATACTCATCGCCTATTAGTAACGCGCCGACCTCGGAAATCGCACTCGGCCTATCGACGAACCCATGGTCTCTTGTGCCTTAAATCCAGGCCGGCGAAAGCTCATCGCCTTGGCGCTCATGGTGGCAACGTTGCCGTCCTTTGGCGGATCGGACGCGTGCGCCGAGGCGGCCGAGCGTGTCGGCGCCGCGGCCTGGCGGCTCGGCGATCGCTTGAGCCTCGCCGCCTTTCTCTTTGCGCGGGGCGGACAAGACGACGCCGTCGAGCGGCTTCTGTCGAGCATCAAGCCGATCGCTGAAACCATGGGCGTTACGATTGCGCCCTTCCCGCCCCGCGCCGCCACCAATGTCGTTACTTATGGCGAGGTCATTGTCTATCTCGTCGAGGGCGCGGGCGCCGAGACCGGGCGCGCGCTTGCCGCCAAGTTCGGCAAGGACGCGGGCCTGCTCTACGACGCCGCGATCAAATCCAATCTGCTGCTCCTGCTTTATGAACCCGGCGACGATCACGGTCTCGGCCGCGTGATCCGATCGCGCATGAGCGAAGCGAAAGTCCCCGAGCAACTTTGGATCGGCGTGGTCAAGGCCATCGACAGCAAGGCCCCGCAGAGCGAGCTCAAGGACGCCGTCTTGAAGATGCACGAGGCGGTGGCGTCCTATCTCGGCAGAGCGGGCAACTAGGTTCTAAGGCGAGGAGCCGCCGGAAGATTTCCTACTGCTCGGGGTCGGCCTCTCGTTCCACCCCAATGCGTCCGACGAGATTTTCCTGCGCTATAACGGCGCCTGGGCCGAGGACATTCAGGCCGATGTGATCAAGCGGCGGCGGCAAGATTCGCTGGTAGACGAGCCTCTCAGATTCCACTTGATGGAAATTGACACAATGACTAGACACGCCGGGAACCTGGGCGGGGAGCCTTAAGGCAAAACGGCGTTTTTTGCGCCTTTTGGCGGGTTTTCCTCAAGGATCGACCGGCGAAATTGGGCTGACGGGCGAGGGTCCGGGCCAGCGCTGTTGGTTGCCGGGTAAGTGGGCGCGAACGCGGGGGATCGTCAGCGGCAATGTCGGCTCGCTCATGAACGCGATGGCGCTTCCCGTCATTCTCGCCTCGGCCGCCGCGCTGATCCTCCTTTCGGCGCTTGGGCTGGCGTTGAGCCGAGCGGCGGCAGGCCGCGTACTTGTCTATGGCGCCTCTCTGGCCGTGTCGGCGGCGGCTCTTGCCGTCTCGATCGCAGCGCTTCTTGCCCAAGATCCAGAGCAAGTCCTGACGCTTCCTGTCGGGCTCCCGTGGCTCGGCGCGCATTTCCGCCTCGACGCGCTCTCCGCCTTCTTTCTCGCCGTCGTCAATTTGGGTGGCGCCGCCGCGAGCCTCTATGCGCTCGGTTATGGCCGGCACGAGCACACCCCGCAGCGCGTGCTCCCCTTCTATCCGCTGTTCCTCGCGGCAATGAATCTCGTCGTCGTCGCCGACGACGCCTTTACCTTCCTCTTCGCCTGGGAGTTCATGTCGCTGTCGTCATGGGCTCTGGTCGTGGCGCATGATCGCGAGCGCGAGAACTTGCATGCCGGCTACGTCTATATTGTCATGGCGAGTTTCGGCACGCTCGCGCTCCTTCTCGCCTTCGGCCTGCTCGCCGGTGCCGACGGCGCGTTCTCCTTCGCCGCGATCCGCGACGGCGATCACGCTTCAGCCCTCACGTCGCTCGTTGTCATTCTGGTTTTGATCGGCACCGGGTCCAAGGCCGGCCTCGTGCCTCTCCACGCCTGGCTTCCGCTCGCCCATCCCGCAGCCCCGAGCCATGTCTCGGCCTTGCTTTCGGGCGTGATGACCAAGGTCGCGGTTTACGCCTTCGTTCGCATCGTCTTCGATCTGATCGGGGCGACGCCTTGGTGGACGAGCCTCGCCGTGCTCGCGCTCGCGGGCATCACCTGCGTAATGGGCGTGCTCTACGCGTTGATGCAGCACGATCTGAAGCGCCTCCTCGCCTATCACACGGTCGAGAATATCGGCATCATCTTCATCGGGCTCGGGCTTGCGCTCGCCTTCCAATCCTACGGCTTCCGGGCAGCGGCTGCGCTCGCGTTCACCGCCGCCCTCCTCCACGTCCTCAATCACTCGCTGTTCAAGAATCTTCTGTTCCTGGGCTCGGGCGCCGTGCTGACGGCGACCGGCGAGCGCGACATGGAGAAATTGGGCGGACTCATTCACGGCATGCCGCTTACCGCCTTCACCTTCCTCGTCGGCTGTGTCGCCATCTCGGCGCTGCCGCCGCTGAACGGCTTCGTCTCTGAGTGGCTCACCTTCCAGGCGATCCTGTTGAGTCCGGAGCTTCCGTCGTGGAGCCTGAAATTTCTCGTGCCTGCGGTCGGCGCGCTGCTCGCGCTCTCCGCCGCCTTGGCCGCCGCCTGCTTCGTCAAAGCCTTCGGCGTCACCTTCCTTGGGCGGCCGCGCAGCAAGGAAGCCGCCAATCCGCGCGAGACCGACCCGTTCTCTTTGACGTCGATGTTCGCGCTTGCCGGGCTTTGTCTCCTTGCCGGAATCCTGCCGGGCTTCTTCATCGATGCGCTGGCGCCGGCCGCCACGACGATGGTCGGCGAGAGCATGCCGCTTCAGCGCAACCTTCCCTATCTCTCGATCGTTCCCATCACGGCGCGCGGCATCTCCTATAACGGTCTTCTGGTTTTCGGCTTCATGGTGCTGGCCGCCACCGCCGCAGTCGCGCTCATTCATGGGTTGGCGACGCGCAACCTCAGGCGGGGGCCGGCCTGGGATTGCGGCTATCCCGATCCGCGGCCCGAAACCCAATACACCGCATCGAGCTTCGCCCAGCCCATTCGCCGCGTATTTGGAACGCTCGTGTTCCGCGCCCGCGAGGAAGTCACGATGCCGCCGCCGGGCAGCACCGAGGCGGCACGGCTCACGGTTCGCCTGAGCGACGTGCTGTGGGACACGCTCTACGCGCCGATCGGCGTTTTCGTCGAGCGGGTCGCCTCCTGGGTCAATCCGCTCCAGTTCTTGAGCATCCGCCACTATTTGAGCTTCGTGTTCGCGGCCCTCGTCGGCCTTCTCTTCGTGCTCGCGCTATGGCCATGATTCTCAATCTCGCGGTGCAGGCCGCCCAGATGCTGCTCGTGCTCGCGCTGGCGCCGCTCCTCATCGGCTTCGTGCGCAAGGTCAAGGCGCGCCTCCTGCTTCGCCAGGGGCCGCCCCTCCTCCAGCCCTATCGCGACCTCATCAGGCTCCTGCGCAAGGAAGTGGTCCTCGCCAACAATGCGTCCTGGCTGTTCCGCGCCATACCTTATCTCATCTTCGCCGCGACCTGGGTTGCCGCCGCGCTGGTGCCGACCTTCGCCTCGGGGCTCATCTTCTCTTGGTCCGCCGATCTCATCGCCATCGTCGCCCTGCTCGGTACCGCCCGCTTCCTCCTTGCGCTCGCCGGACTCGATATCGGCACGAGCTTCGGCGGCATCGGCTCGAGCCGCGAGGTGATGATCGCAACTATCGCCGAACCTGCCATGCTGATGATCGTGTTTACCTTGGCGCTCGTCGCAGGGACGACCCAGCTCTCCGCCATGGCCGAATTTCTTTCTTCAGGCGAGTCGGGCTTGCGCGTCTCGCTCGGCATGGCGTTGATCGCGCTGATCATGGTGGCGATTGCCGAGAATGCGCGCATCCCCGTCGACAATCCGGCGACGCATCTTGAGTTGACCATGGTGCACGAGGCGATGGTGCTTGAATATTCGGGGCGGCACCTCGCACTCATCGATCTCGCGGCGGAGCTGAAGCTCCTGCTCTATCTCTCGCTGATCGCCTGCCTGTTCCTGCCCTGGGGCATTGCGCCGCCCGGCGCTCCCCTCGCCGCGTTTGCGCTCGGTATCACCGCTTATGTCGCCAAACTCGCCGCGCTCGGCTTCCTGCTCGGCCTGTTCGAGACCTCGATCGCCAAGATGCGCGTGTTTCGCGTGCCCGACTTCCTTGGCGTCGCACTGATGCTTGGCCTCCTTGCCACGCTGCTCATGTTCGTATCGCGGAGCCATTGACATGAGCGCGCTCACCTTCGACATCGCCCATCTCCTCGCCGGCTCGCTCGTGTTGGTGAGCTTCCTGCTGCTCTACCAGGACCGCCTCTATGCGCTGCTGAACGTCTATGCTCTGCATGCGCTGGTGCTGGCCGCCGCCGTGGCATGGCAGGCGTACGCGCAAGACGCGCCGCAGCTCTACATCACCGCCGCCATCGCGCTTCTGTTCAAGGCCATCGTCATACCGGTCGCGTTGCATCGCATCATCGTCAAGCTCGGCATCCAGCGTCACATCGAGACCGTCGGCGGCATCGGGTCCACCATGCTGCTCGGCATGGGGCTGGTCGCGCTCGCCATGGTCGTCACCTTGCGCGCAACCGAAGGCGCCGATCTCCTCGCCCGCGAGGATCTCGCTTTCGCCCTTGCCGTGGTCCTGCTCGGACTTCTGATGATGGTCACGCGGCGCAATGCCGTGAGCCAGGTCGTGGGCTTCATGTCGCTCGAGAACGGGCTCGTTCTAGCCGCGACCGGCGCCAAGGGCATGCCTTTCGTGGTCGAAATCAGCGTAGCCTTCTCCATCCTGATCGCCTTCATCGTGATCGGCATCTTCCTGTTTCGCATCCGCGAGCGCTTCGACACCGTCGATGTCGGCGCGCTCGATCTTCATCGCGGCGAGGGACGATGAGCTTCAATCCGGCCCTCCTGCTTCTCGTCATTCCCGCTGCGGCCGCGGCGCTGATCACGGCTCTGCCGGGGACGCGGGCGAGCGCCTATCTCAACGCCGGTGCCTCATTCTTGACCCTACTCGCCGCGCTCTACCTCGCCTGGATTGGCGAGGCGCGATCCGGCTCCTATCTGCTCATCGACGAACTCAACACGATTTTCCTCGTTCTCGTCGCCTTCGTCGGCTTTACCACCAGCGTCTTCAGCGCCAACTACGTCGCCTATGAGTTCAAGAGCGGGCGCGTCACGCCCGCCTTCTTGCGGCTCTACCACACGCTCTATCAAGCGCTCGCGCTCGCTTTCAACGTCGCGCTGCTCAGCAACAATCTCGGTGTCTTGTGGGTGGCGATCGAGCTTGCGACGCTCATCACCGTGGTCATGGTCGGCATCTATCGCACCCACGCGGCGATCGAAGCGGCATGGAAATATTTCATCTTGGCGAGCGTCGGGATCGCGCTCGCGTTGTTCGGCACAATTCTCCTTTATATGGCGGCGCAAGCGGCTGTCGGGCCAGGACTTGCCGCGATGGAATGGACCGCACTTGTGGCGCATGCCGCGTCGCTTCAGCCCGCCATGCTCAATCTCGCCTTCGTTTTTCTCCTACTCGGCTACGGCACCAAGATCGGGCTCTTCCCGCTCCACGCCTGGCTGCCCGACGCCCATGCCGAGGGCCCGACGCCGATCACGGCCGTGCTGTCGGGGCTTCTGCTCAACGTCGCGCTCTACGCGCTGCTTCGCTGCAAGGTCGTGCTCGCCGGCAATCCCGCCGTGCTCGCGCCCGGGCCGCTGATGATCGCCATGGGGCTCGTCTCGGTGCTCTTTGGCGCCTTCATGCTGTACCGGCGCCGCGACATCAAACGCCTCTTCGCCTATTCATCGATCGAGCATATGGGGCTCATCACCTTCGCTTTCGGCCTCGGCGGACCGCTCGCCAATTTCGCCGGTCTGCTGCATATGGTGCTGCACTCCTTGACCAAATCGGCCATCTTTTTTGCCGTCGGTGATATTTCCCAAGTGAAGGGTACGCAGAAGATCGCCGAGATGGGCGGATTGACCCGCACCGATCCGCTGATCGGCTGGGGGCTCGTGATCGGCGTCGCAGCACTCGCCGGGTTGCCGCCGCTCGGCCTCTTCACCAGCGAGTTCCTGCTGGTGAGCGCCACGATTTCCAATCGCGCCCTGCTCGCTGTCCCCCTCGTGCTCGGCCTCCTCGTCGCTGTCGGCGCGCTGTTCTTGCAGCTGAACGCGATTGCCTTCGGCGAGCCCAAGGGCGTGAGCCGCAAGGCGGAATGCTCCTATGCTCCGATGTTCGTCCATCTTGCGCTCGTGCTCATCGCGGGCGTCGCATTGCCGCCGGCAATCGTCGCGCTGTTCGAGGCCGTGGCGAAGCTCCTGGGATAGAGAACGATGACCGCGCTTGCCGACATCGCCAAGACGGGAAAGAAAGTCGACGATCATCGCCCCTGGCCGCGAGCGACCGTGACCGGCGATTCCTGGAAGCTCGCCATCAAGGAGCTTGTCGAGGCGCGTGCGACATTGCTCGGCCTGTGGGGCGACAAGGACGCGGTGCATCTTGCCTTGATCGAGGAACCGTCCGGCGCGATCGGAGTCTTCACCCACGAATGCCGCGACGGCAAGTTTCCCTCAGTCGCGGCGCTCCATCCGGCTGCGGGCAGGCTCGAGCGCACGATCGGCGACCTGTTCGGCCTCAAGGCGGTAGGCTCGCCCGATGCGCGCACCTGGCTTGATCTCGGCTTCTGGGGTGTGACCCATCCGCTCGGCAAGGCCAAGAAGTCGCCCGTCGCCGCCCGTGCTTACGACTTCCTGCCGGTCGAAGGAGAAAATCTCCATCAGATTCCCGTGGGCCCGGTCCATGCCGGCATCATCGAGCCCGGGCATTTCCGTTTCACCGCCAATGGCGAGGCCGTGGCGCGGCTCGAACAGCGTCTCGGCTATGTGCATAAGGGCATCGAAGGGCTGATGGCGGGGGCAAGCGTCGAGAGGGGCGCTGCGCTCGCGGGCCGCACCTCCGGCGACAGCACCGTCGCTTACGCGCTCGCCTTCGCGCACGCGGTCGAATCGGCCCTCCAGATCGATGTTCCCTCGCGCGCGGTGTTCTTGCGCGCAATCATGGCCGAACTCGAGCGGATGGCCAATCATTTCGGCGATATCGGCGCCATCTGCAACGACGCGTCGTTCTCGCTCCTCTACATCGAATGCGGCATGCTGCGCGAGCGCACCTTGCGCGCGGCGCGAGCCGCGTTCGGCCATCGCTTGATGATGGACCGCATCGTGCCGGGAGGCGTCGCCCATGACATCGCTCCCGGCGGCGAGAAGGCATTGCGCGAGCTGATCGCGACAGTACGCGGCCGCTTCCCCGAGCTCTTGGAGATTTACGACAGCACCGCCACCCTTCAGGACCGCACCGTCACCACCGGCTATCTCGCGCCGACGCTCGCGCGCGCTTTCGGCGCCGGCGGTTACGTCGGCCGCGCCTCGGGCCGCGCCTTCGACGCGCGCAAGGCGGTTGCGTATGCGCCATACGGTGAGCTCAGCTTCGAGGTCCCGGTGCGCGACGACGGCGACGTCAATGCGAGGCTCTGGATCCGCGCTCGCGAGATCGAGCAGAGTCTCAAGCTGATCGAGCAGAGTCTAGGGCGGCTGCCGCAGGGCAAACTCGCCGCCCCGCTTCGGGGACCCGGCAAGGCGAGCGAAGGTCTTGGCCTCACCGAGGCTTTCCGCGGCGACGTGCTCGTGTCCGTTCGCCTCGGCAAGGACGGCGCCATCGAGCGCTGCCATTTGCGCGATCCGTCCTGGTTTCAATGGCCGCTGCTCGAGGTGGCGGTCGAAGGCAACATCGTCGCCGACTTCCCTCTCTGCAACAAATCGTTCAACTGCTCCTATTCGGGTCACGATCTCTAGAGGACTGGGACTTTGCGAACCTTGCTGTTCAAGAACCTGATGCGCGGTCCGGTGACGGAAGCGGCACCTTTGCCCGACGAGGCGGCGTTGGCGGAGCTCGCCCGCAGGGTCGACGTCGCGGCCAAGCGCAGGCTCGGCCGCAGTCTTGCGATTCGCGAAGTCGATGCGGGCTCCTGCAATGCCTGCGAGCTCGAGATCCACGCGCTGAACAACGCCTTCTACGACCTCGAGCGGTTCGGCTTGCGCTTCGTCGCCTCTCCCCGCCATGCCGACGTGTTGATGGTGACGGGACCCGTCACCAAGAACATGCGCGAGGCGCTTGAGCGCACTTACAATGCGACGCCCGGCCCGAAATGGGTGGTCGCGGTCGGCAATTGCGCCGCAGACGGCGGAATCTTCGCCGGGAGCTACGCCGTGGTCGGCGGCGTAAACAAAGTCATTCCCGTCGATCTTCACATCAAAGGCTGCCCGCCAACGCCCACCCAATTGCTCGAAGGGTTGCTTGCGCTGCTCGACGAACAGTCGTCGAAACCCAGCAGCCGATAGCCGGATCAAAGACTGCGCGGCCGGTCGCAACCGTCTCGGGCGCCCACGCCTATCCGCACATTCACTGCGGACGGTCCGGTTGGCTCGCCCTCGCACGAACGACAGGCCCAATGCGGCTTCACTGCCAGTAAAAAACATTCTCTGGTAGGAAAATGTGATTTGTATTACAGACGCTGAATCATTAGGTAGGGCCGCATCGGACGATTGCTCCGTCCGGGGAGACAAGCCATGTTGGACAATCTCGCAAAGGCCATTGCCGTTCTTGTGCTCTTGGGCATCGATTTCGCCCCGCCCGGCCCCCACGGCCGCCCGCTCCTTTAGAATCGATGGAGCCGCGGAGGTCGGACAACGACCTCAGCGGCTCCGGTATCTTGTTTGAGTGTGTGCCGCCTGATCGACGCGCGCTTGCTCATCGCGCACGGTTCTTGCCGTTCCAGCCGGGGGACGGCTTCTAGCGTTCGACCTTGGCTTTCAGATACTTCTCGACCTTCCGCGCCAATGCGCCGGCGGCGTGAACGGCTTCACTAAGCTCTTCTTCTGTCACGCCGAACCGATCCTTCCAATACGCCACCTGATAGGACTGATTGAGGTCGATACGGGTCTTGTTGCCGTACCGTTTCGGTGAGTGGAAACTGCCCATCGTGGCTTCTCCTGTGGCGCAGTATCGTGGTCCGGGACCTTGAGTCCGACCGGCCGCCCCAGAATTGCGGGCGGCGGGCAACATAAAGATGCCCCAACACGCGCTTGTCCGCTAGAGCTAATCGCGAAATAGGCCTTTCTGTTCCACAGCACCCGAGGCTCGCGCTTCCTGCTCCGCGCCCATCGGCTAGGACGCGTCTTTGCGGTGCCTGACGGCGAACGCTTCTTCCGGCGATAACACCAGGCGCTTGCGGGCATAGAGGACGAAGTAGCCGATCGCCAGCGCGTACCAGAGAGCAACGCCGAGTACCCCGGTTCGGTAAATTGGATCGGCGAGCTGGAAGCCGATCGTCACAAGCGCAATGACGACGGCGATCGCGGCGCCGGCGATGCCCCACGGACTGCGGTAAGGGCGCTCGATATCCGGAAGGTGGAGTCGCAGCTGGATAAAGGTTAGACCCTGCAACAGATAAGACAACATGGCGCCGAACACCGCCATATTGAGCAGCACGCCGCCGATAAACGACCCTGCTCTTTCGCCGCCCAGGCTGTACCAGACGGCGAGCATTACGGCAAAACCGACCATCGCGCCGGTGATGATGGCGACGTTCGGCGTCTTGTGCGCGCCATGCGTCAGCGAGAGGACTTGCGGGAAATAACCTGCGCGCGACAGCGAGTAGATCTGACGCCCGCACGCGAAAATGATGGCGTGGAAGCTGGCGACGAGGCCGATCACGGCCGCAAGCGCCAGCGCGCCGGCGGCGTCCTCGCCGAAAATGGCGCGGAAGCCGTCGAGAATCGGCTCGCTCGAGGTCCCGAGCGCAAAGGCGCCGTGAACCGTGGTCGCGACTCCGCTCGCGTCGGTGATCTGTCGCGTGACGGGAATCGCCGGGTTGATGATAAGGACGAGAAATCCCAAGACGATGAGCGTGAACATGCCGAGCATGATGCCCTTCGGCATGTCACGGCGGGGATCAACTGATTCTTCCGCGGCGAGCGGAAGCTGCTCGATCGCCAAGAACAGCCACACCGCGAATGGCATCGCGGCGAGCACCCCGTAAAGGCCGAAGGGAAGGAAGGGACCATGTCCCTCCGGCAGTTCGATGCCGGCGCCCGTTGTCGGATCGGCGCCGATATTGAGCGCATATTTGCCGAAATCGATGAGCGGAATGGCGCTCACGAAGAAGATCACGAGGACCGCGATCGCGAGCAAGGTCACGATGGCGGTGACGGTGAACGACAGCTCGACGCCGCGCACGTTCAGCCCGACGAAGAACGCATAGCCCGCGGCCCACCAGATCGGCTGGAAGGCGGCAGGCGTGTCGAAGATCGCCGTCAAGTAAGCGCCAATGAAGAAGACGATCACGGCGGGCGTCAGCACATACTCGACGTTCTCCGCGACCCCGGTGATGTAGCCGGCCCAAGGTCCGAACGCCGTCCGCGCGAAGGAGTAGGCGCCGCCGGTGTGCGGCAGGGCCGGACTCATTTCCGCGATTGAATAGGTGAGGCCGAGATACATAAGGGTAATGAGAATGGTGCCGAGGAACATACCGCCCCAGCCGCCGACGGCGAAGCCAAGGTTCCAGCCGGAAAAATCTCCAGAAATGACGGCGGCGACACCGAGCGCCCACAAATAGAAGACGCCGGCATGGCGCCGGAGCTGCCGGTCATCGAAATAACCTACGTCGATGTCGCGATAGGAAATGCCACCTTCGTCCCGCTTGTCGGCCATTACGCTTTTGTTTCCCTTCATCTCGCGGACACGTCGCGTTGCGAATCTTGAGGGGACCATAACGTGGAAAGGGCTTGCGCGCGACACATCGCCCGCAACCGCGTTGGCAATGCCGCTGCAAAGCGCGCTCCCGGGGGCCGGCGTGATATTTGGGCAACAGCCCGAGCTTATTTTCGCCTGCCGCAACCTCGCCCGAGAATTGCCCGACTCATGGGCTCTCCTTCGGTCGATTCGCGCGAAAAACACGAGGGAAAGCGCATTACGGGGGAAGCTCCGGTCACAATGACCGGGCTTTCCCTTTTTGTTTCCGGACGCGGATATGGGTCAGGCGGCGCCGAAATCCCCGCGCATCGTGCACCTTACCTGGGGCCGCATCGAGGTCGAGGGCTTCTCCCCCTTCAAGGACGCCAAGGTGTTTCCCGGCGGCGCCCGTGGATGGGACTGGAGCGAGACCGGAACTCGCCATGTGCCCGGCATTCAACCCGCCGACCTCGACGAACTGATCGCCCATGGCGCAAGCGCAGTCGTGCTTTCGTGCGGCATGTGGCAACGGCTTCGCGTCTCGCCCGAGACCTTGCAAGCCCTGGCCAAAAAAGGCATCGAAGCCGAAATCCTGCAGACCGAGGCCGCCGTGAAGCGATTCAACGAGCTTCGCGAGAACCTTCCCGTCGGCGGCTTGTTTCACTCGACCTGCTGATCGGGCAACTGAATCTCAACGAGGGCGGCAATGCGCATAACCCCTGAAACCATCGCAGAGAATGTTGGTCTCACCCGCGTTCGACCGCGCAATGCGAGGGCAGTGGCAATCGTCCTTCTGCTGGGTCTCGCCGCCTGCGGAATGGCGCGAGCGCTTGCGGGCGAAGCGACCATCTTAGGCGAACGCGACGGCAAGAGCGTCGTCACCGTGCGCGTGACCGAGGCCACCCAGTCGAAGCAGGCTCTGCCGATCTTTCCCGGGATCTCGGGCAAGACCGCGGGGGCAAAAAATCTTTCCTTGCTGAAGGTCGTCATTCCGCCGGGCGGCTCAGCAGAGGCGCATGTGCACAGGGGCTTCGAGTCGGCGATCTACCTGGTGCAAGGCCGCGTCGAGACCCGTTACGGCGAGGGACTGAAGAAGAGCGTCATCAATGAAGCCGGCGATTTCATCTTCGTTCCGGCCGACGTGCCGCATCAGCCCTTCAATCTCAGCGACACCGAACCCGCCATCGCTATTGTCGCGCGTTCCGATCCCAACGAGCAGGAGCACACGATCCTCTACGGCGATAGCCGCAAGGACTAAGCGCGTCGTCGTTCTGGCAAAAGCGGCGAGCGAGGGTAACTATTCGCGACTTGCAAACCGCGCGATCGTGGCCGCGCTGAGATACACGATCGCCGCCTTTTGCTGTCCGGCGATGACGTAGCGGAACGTCAGGATCGCGCCGGTCGATGGTTTGGCGTCGTCGGTCGCGTCGGAGCCGAAGCTGAATCGCGCTCCCGCCGGAATGACGGCGTTGCTGGCAGCGCGTCCCTCGACTTTCAGTCCAAGGGCAATCTCGCGCCCGCTTCCGTCAGGCTTGAGCGTGGCGTGGACTTGGCTCAGATCTTGGTCCGAGCTATTGACCCCGCCAATCGCAATCCCCTCCTCGATCGGCGCGACCACAGGTGTGTTCGGGTCGTCGAGAAACCAGGTCACCGGAGAATTCGCAGTTGGCTTGGGCGAACTGTTCGCGCCGAACCAGCTCGGCGTGGTCGCCGCCTGCATGGTCGGAGCCTCGCTCTGCCAGGCAACCTGGTATTGCGCGACAAACGTCGAGACGCGGTCCAGCGCAGCCGTCACAACATCGAGCGATTGCGGGTCGAATACGAACGACAGCTTCTCGGCGAGGAAGGCAAGCTTGGCGCGCTCTTCCGCGGGCGTTTCGGTGGTTGCGACAAAGATCGCGCCGGCCACCACCGCCGCGGAAAGGGCGATCGATAGGCACGCAAGCCAGATGCGTCGCGTTCCGTAGGAGGCGATCAGGAGCGCTGCGAGAAGGGCGCTGACAGCGAAAAGGGTCAACCTGTCCCCCGTGCCTGATTCGCCTATTGCGGCACAAAACCGTGGCGTGAGCACGGCATTTGAGGAGGAAAGGAGTGAAAATTTGCCTACTTCCGGCGCCCAGGGCGGCTACCGGCGGCCGAAAAGTGGCTTGAACCTATTCGTCAGCCGCCGCGTCGAATCGGCAAGATCGGGCGATTTTTACGGAGGATTCGCCAATGACCGGGATCGAAATCGTCGCCAGACTAGCCCAGCTTCAGAAGCAGTATGACGACGCGCACAGGCCGACGCGGCCACTTGAAGCCTATCGCCGCCGCCACGCAAGGCGCCATCCCAAGCTCGATTACGACGGCGAGCAGCTCGTCCCGCAATACCGGGGCCGGGGCTGACCCCCAACCCCCTCATTCCAGGTGAAGCCTCGGCGCGAGTCCTCTCTCTTCCCACGGCTTCGGCGTTAAATTCTCGGAAAGGCGGCACGCGTCTAATGAGACCCTGTTTCGGGGGTTTCGGACGTGTACCTACGGGGAATTCTCTGCGTAATGCTCGGTCTCGGCTGTGGTGCCGCCGCGGCTCGGGCTCAAGATCTGCCGGAATTGGGATCGCTTTTCGCTTCGGGCGGCGCAGACATAAAGACGCCCGCTAAGGCGCTTTTTGGCGCCGCGGCCTCCCCTGCCCCGCTCGCAGCCGAGGCAATCGGCTCCTATTCGCGAGGTTGCCTCGCCGGCGCTGTGGCGCTTCCAGTGAACGGCCGCAATTGGCAGGTGATGCGCCTCTCGCGCAACCGCAATTGGGGACATCCGCGCCTCATTGCCTATCTGGAACGGCTCGCGGACGACGCGCGTGCGATCGGCTGGCCCGGTCTCTTGGTCGGCGACATGGCCCAGCCACGTGGCGGTCCGATGCTCACCGGACATTCCAGTCATCAGATCGGGCTCGATGCCGATATCTGGCTGACCCCGATGCCGGATCGCAGGCTCTCGCGCTCCGAACGCGAGAACATGTCGGCAGTCTCGATGCTGCGCGACCCGCTCAATGTCGATCGCGATGTATGGACGCCGACTCACACAAGGTTGATCGGTCTTGCCGCTTCCTACCGGGAGGTCGAGCGCATCTTCGTCCATCCCGCGATCAAGCAGGCGCTCTGCGATCAGGCCGGACGAGACCGCGCTTGGCTCAGCAAAGTGAGACCGTGGTGGGGTCACTACTATCATTTCCATGTTCGCATCGCCTGCCCGCGCGGAAGCCCAGGCTGCATAGGACAGAAGGAGGTGGCGGGTGGCGACGGCTGCGGCGCCGAACTCGATGGCTGGTTCCAGACTCTACTCGAGGCGGAGCGTGATCGCCGTGAGTCCGAGCACGCCCCGGCCGCACGCCCTCTCACTCTCGCCGATCTGCCGAATGACTGCCGCACAGTGCTCGCTTCCGGCGGCGGCGTCGCGCGCGTGGCGAAACCGGCGATCGCGGACAAGCCGGCCGGACCTCCGCCGCCGCGCTTGCAATTCGGTGCTCGCCGCGAGGCGGCACCTTTCGGCTTCGGGGATTAACCATGACATCGGTCCACTTCCACACGGCGCGCATTCTCGCACTTTGCATCGCGGGCCCTCTTGCCTTGACGCTCCCCGGTTGCGCGACCGAGCCTGCATTCGTCGCCGCGGACTATTCCAAATGCCAGGAGCTCGGATTTCAGCAAGGGAGCCGCGAATACGCGATCTGCCTATCGGAAGTGCAAAAACGGCGGACCAGCTTCGCGGCAGCGCCTGACTCGATCACCGAATAGCACTTGGGACGCCACATTTTGACTCATCGCCCGTGGCATCGATGTCACACAGCCACCTTCTTTGTTGCGCCATGGAACGCATTCCGGGGGAAGGCATTTCGCCTCCAGACCGGCGCTCATTCGGAGGAAAAGCTATGAATTGGCCGCATGTGGCAGACCAGTGGCGAGAGTCCAAAACCCGGATTCAAAGAAAGTGGGTCAAGCTCACCGACGACGATCTCGAGTTGATCGATGGTCGGCGCGATCGCCTTGAGCGAAAGATTCTGCAGCTCTACGGCTTTGCTCCCGATCACGTGCGCAAAGAGGTCGACGATTGGGTGCGCTGGCAAGGGCTCGCTCGCTCGCGCAGCCGGAAGGCCCAATTGCGTTCGGCGCTCGCGACCCGATAGACAGCTTGTCACGGCGTGTAGCGCCGTCGTAGCGCGCCAAGTGTCCGGCGCGCCTGATGAGCCCTGCCAAGATTTCCCGACGATTTTACCTAGGGAACCCCTATCGAATGGTTCGCGGGTTGGCGTCTAATCGCGCAAGGCGCGGGTCGGGCCCGCAATTGTGACAATGGAGGAGTTCGATGATGAGAATGATTGCTTTGGCGCTTGCTTTGGGCGTGGGCGCGGCCGCAGCTTGTGCCGAAGAGGGCGGCGACGACGACAAGGCAAAAGCGGAGGCGCCTTCCGCGGCCAAGATCCAGATTCTGGACCCCGCCGCCCACAATCTGGTCCGCCTCGACACGCTGACGCTCGGTTCGGAGACGGACAGCGCGCATATGGCGCCGAAGGAATACCGGCTGAAATCCGGCCAAGGCTATCGCTTGAAGATCGTGGCGTCTGACCAGGCGGAATACGCGCTCATCGCCCCGGCCCTGTTCCGCAATATCTGGATCCGCAAGGTCGAGGCGAGCGGGGTCGAAATCAAATCGGCAACTCTCGATGAAATCGAATTCGAAAATGGCGGCGAGGCCGAATTGTTCTTCGTCGCCATTCGGCCGGGAACCTACGAGTTCGGTCCGAAGGGCCTGATGGACCGCGGCGTGGTCGGCAAGTTCATCGTCGAGTCCGCGGGCGGCTAATTGTCTTCCCCAAGGTGAAGTCCTCAACACCGGGGGCGGCCGTATCGTTCGGCCGCTCTCGCTTTGCTTAAGCGGGACGGCCCTCCGCGGCGAGAGGCCCAGTAAGCGGTTCGGACGCGATCAGCGTGTTGCTGACCTTGATCTTGTGCGCAAGTTCGCGGCCGATGAGCTGATAGATCAGGCCTGCGACCTCGGTTTCATTCTGAAAGAACTTCTTGAGCTTGTTGCGATCGAAGGCGAGCGCGCGCAACTCCGTCTCGGCGATCACGGTCGCGGTGGCGGGCCGTTCGGTCAGGAACGCGACCTCACCGACGAAGTTGCCTTGCTCCAGTTGCGACACAGCGCGGCCGGCGATGGTGACGCCAACGCGGCCGGCGCACAGAAAGTAGAGTTTCTCCAGTGGCTGATTTTCCTCGGCAAGCCTTGTGCCAGGTTCGAGATCGCAAAGCGCGCCGGCGCCGAGTAACCGGGCAATCTGGCCATCGTCGAGGCCGACGAGGACTTTCCGCAACAGGGCGCGCTCCTTCTCCGGAAGGCGCAAGGAGAGGCGGTCGTGCGCCAGGCGATAGAGTTGGTAGAGATTGATCAAGATAAAGACGAGGTCCCACCCGATACCGGTGCGGAGATCGCCGCCCGACAGCAGGAAATAGAGAATCTCGAACGACAGCCCGACGACGGCCACGACTCGAAGCCAGAAGATGTCGGTCAGCCAGTAGGAGATGGCAATTAGGATATAGGAGAGATGGCCGGGCCAGTTGTTGAGACTGAACAGGCTCGAAAGATCGTCCATGGCGTACCCCAAGTCTTACGTCGCCGACGCCACGGCGAGCCACGGCACCACGAGCGAGTTCTGCGCCAAGATAGCATGGCGGAAGCACTCAGCACGCGCTGCCCGTAGAGGCGGACCAAAGCGGTTGGACCAAGCGCAGCCGAGGCGTGCGAAACCGGATCGCGACAGCGGCGCGCGGCCAGTCTATTCTTAGCGCTCATCCCTTCATCAGCGAGGTTGAAAGAAAGGATCATGCCTACGGGCGACGGCAGTTTGATTGATTTCCTTGGAATCTTGGCGGTCTTCCTATTGGTGGCGGCCAACGGCTTCTTCGTCGCCGCCGAGTTTTCGATGGTCGCGGTGCGCCGCAGCCGCGTCCAGCGGCTGGTGGCCAAGGGGAAGCGGAACGCCAAGGCGCTCGACCGCGCGCTATCCCAGCTCGACGCCAACCTCGCCGCGTGCCAGCTCGGCATCACCGTTTCCTCGCTTGGCCTCGGCTGGATCGGCGAACCGGCGCTGGCTCGCCTCATTGAGCCTCTTCTCTTCGGGTTGGGGCGGTTCGCGCTTGCGGGCGCGCATGTCATCGCGGTCGTAATCGCCTTCAGCATCATCACCGCGCTCCATATCGTGCTCGGTGAATTGATGCCGAAGAGCCTGGCTTTGCAGCGGAGCGAGCGCACGGCACTTGCCGTAGTGCGCCCGCTTTGGCTGTTTCGCGTCTTGCTGTGGCCGGCGATCGTCGTTCTGAACGGGATCGGCAACTGGCTGTTGAAACGTTGCGGCTTGAAGCCCGGCACGGCGGAGGAAGCCTTGCATTCGCCCGAGGAGTTGAAGCTGCTCATCGCCGCCAGCCAAGAGGGGGGTTTGCTGCAGCCGGCGCAACAGCAACTTGTCGAGCGGGTGCTCAGCATCGGCAATCGCCGTATCACCGACATCATGACGCCCCGCGTCGATCTCGAATGGATCGACATCGAGGACACACCGGAAGAAACGCTGAAGACGATACGGGATTGCCGCCACGAGCAGCTTCTCGTCGGCAAGGCTGGGATCGACGAGCCGTTCGGCATGGTGCTGAAAAAAGACCTGCTCGATCAGATCCTCGCCGGAAAGAAGCTCGACGTCATGGCCGCGCTGCGCCAGCCGATCATCGTCCCGGAACCCATGCCGATCTTCAAGGTGCTCGACCAGTTCAAGAAAGCGCCGGTCAGGCTCGCGACCATTCTCGACGAATACGGCGTGCTTCAGGGGATCGTGACTCAGACCGATCTGCTTGAAGCTATCGCCGGCGAGCTGCCGGAGGTCGAAGGCGAAGAACCCGGCATCGTCGAACGCGATGACGGCTCGCTTTTGATCGACGGCATGATGTCGGCACCCGACGCCTTCGACCGGCTTCAATTCAGAGAGCGCCCGGAGGGTGACTTCCACACGGTTGCCGGATTCGCCCTTGCGACTCTCGGGCATCTACCCGAAGTTGGAGAATCGTTCGATCATGAGGGCTGGCGCTTTGAGATCGTCGATCTCGACGGGCGCAGGATTGACAAGGTGCTGGCGGTTCCGCCGCGCGCGGTTGAGAGAGAGGAGGCCGAGCCCGAATGACGAATGTTCTCGTTTTACAACATGAAGTCATCGAACCTCTCGGCGTCTTCGAGGATTTCCTCCGCGCCGACGGCGCCACTTGGCAGGTCGTGGAGATCGACGAGGGTGAAACGATCCCTTCGCTCGAGCCCTTCGACGCCATGATCGTCATGGGCGGCCCGCAGAATGTCTGGCAGGAGGATCTCTATCCCTGGCTCCGCGACGAGAAGGCCGCGATCCGCCGCTTCGTCGCCGAGATGCGGCGCCCCTTTTTCGGTATTTGCCTTGGCCATCAGCTTCTCGCCGATGCGCTGGGCGGGCGGGTACAGAAGGCAAAAATTCCCGAGTACGGCCTGATGCGCGTGTGGAAGACCGATGAAGCCGCGCGCGACCCCCTGCTGCGCGCAATGAACGATTCCTTCACCGCGCTTCAATGGCACGGCGCCGAGGTGGTTGCGCTCCCAGAGGGTTCAGTCGTGCTCGCCCGTAACGAGGCCTGCCCAATCCAGGCCTTTCGCTATGGCGACCGCGCCTATGGTGTTCAGTTTCATATCGAGGTGACGAAGGACACCGTGATCGACTGGGCGAAACACATTCGCCCGGTGATGAATGAGGTGGAATTCGCGCTTAAAGTCGAAGCCGCCTACCCGGACCTCTACGCGCTCGCGCGCAACGCCTACGACAGTTTCAAGTTATTGTCGGCGCATGCCCCCGCTTAGCCTGGGGCAAATGCGATGACGATGGTGCGCAAACTCAAAAGCGTGACCACGCAGCCGACCATGAGCATGAGCACCTTGTCGGGAATGTGCTTTGTCGCCATCGCCGCGAAAGGCGCCGCGATCACGCCGCCGATGATGAGGCCGGTGATGATCGGCCACAGGCTCAAGCCGACGGTGAGAAAGAACGTCGTCGATATGACGAGCGTGACGAAGAACTCGGCGAGGTTGACCGAGCCGATAGCGTAGCGCGGTGTTGCGCCCTGGCCGAGCAGCGTTGAGGTTACGATCGGACCCCACCCGCCGCCACCCATGGCGTCGAGCGCGCCGCCGACCAAGCCCAACGGGGCGACCGCGCGCGGCTCCGGCACCTTCAGGGGCCGCACCTCGAGCGCCTTCCACACGATGAAGAGCCCGAGGACAAGGAGATAGGCGCTGATATAGGGCTTGAGCGCTTCGCCGGGAAGTCCCGCGAGCACGTAGGCGCCGATCGCTCCGCCGATCATTCCCGGAATGGCGAGACGGAGCAGCAATTTCTTATCGACATTGCCCAAACGCCAATGAGCAATGCCCGAGGCGCCGGTGGTGAAGGTTTCGGCCGCGTGCACACAGGCGCTTGCGGTGGCGGGAGGCACGCCGAGGCTGAGCAGAACCGAGCTCGCGGTGACGCCATAGGCCATGCCGATAGCGCCGTCGATCATCTGCGCGACGAAACCGATGATGACGTAAAGAAGGACGTCGTCCCACATACTGGCCCCCAAGATGATCGCGACGCAGGGTTTGGCGTTCTAGCCGCCTGACGCTTGAGACGCGGGCGCCCATTGGTACCGTGGCGGCATGGACTTAGGAAGCCACGATCTTGGTTACCGCGGAGCGGGCGAAGCGAGAGGTGCTGAGCTTGGCACCTACTCGGCGGCCTTGGCGTAGGCCTCGATCGGCGGGCACACGCAGACGAGATGGCGATCGCCATAGGCGTTGTCGATGCGGTTCACCGGCGGCCAGTATTTATCGACGCGGAAGGCGCCGGCGGGGAAGCAGGCTTCCTCGCGCGAATAGGGCCGGTTCCATTCGCCGACAAGATCTTCGACCGTGTGCGGCGCGTTCTTGAGCGGATTGTTGGTCTTGTCCATGCGTCCCTCTTCGATCGCGCGCGCCTCCTTTCGGATCGCCAGCATCGCGTCGCAGAACCGGTCAAGCTCGGCCTTGGTCTCCGATTCGGTCGGCTCGATCATCAAGGTCCCTGCGACCGGCCAGCTCATGGTCGGGGGATGGAAGCCGCAATCGATCAGCCGCTTGGCGACGTCGTCGACGGTGACGCCTGCCTTCTCGTTGAGCGGGCGCGTATCGACGATGCATTCGTGCGCCACCCGTCCATTCTTTCCGGTGTAGAGCACCTCATAGGCCGCGCCGAGCCGTTTGGCGACGTAATTGGCGTTGAGAATGGCGACGCGGGTTGCCTGGGTGAGGCCGGCTCCTCCCATCATCAAGCAATAGCTCCAGGGGATGGCGAGGATCGAGGCCGAGCCGTATGGCGCTGCCGACACCGTCATGGCGCCGGCACCCGTCTCGGGATGACCGGGACGGAACGGGACGAGATGCGCCTTGACCCCGATTGGGCCCATCCCCGGTCCGCCGCCTCCGTGCGGAATGCAGAAGGTCTTGTGTAGATTGAGATGGCCGACATCGGCGCCGATGTCGCCGGGCCGCGCGAGACCCACGAGCGCATTCATGTTGGCGCCGTCGAGATACACCTGGCCGCCATTAGCATGGGTAATGGCGCAAATTTCGCGCACGGTCTCCTCGAACACGCCGTGGGTCGAGGGATAGGTGATCATCGCCGCGGCAAGGTTCGCGGCATTGGCCTCGGACTTGGCGCGGAAATCGGCAAGATCGATATTGCCGCGCTCATCGGTCGCGACGACCACAACCTTCATACCGCACATGGTCGCCGAGGCGGGATTCGTGCCGTGCGCCGAGGCCGGGATCAGGCAGATATCGCGATGGGTGTCGCCGCGCGAGCGGTGATAGGCGCGGATGGTGAGGAGACCGGCATACTCGCCTTGCGCCCCGGAATTGGGCTGCATCGAGATCGCGTCATAGCCGGTGATCTGGCACAGGATCTTGGAGAGATTCTCGATCAGCTCGGCGTAGCCCCGGGCCTGATCGGCCGGAACGAAGGGGTGTAGCTCGGCGAATTCGGGCCAGGTGATCGGCAGCATCTCCGCCGTCGCGTTGAGCTTCATCGTGCACGAGCCGAGCGGGATCATGGCGCGGTCGAGTGCGAGATCGCGGTCGGCAAGGCGCCGCATATAGCGCGTCATCTCGCTCTCGGCCCGGTTCATGTGAAACACGGGATTGGTGAGATAGGCCGATTGGCGGATCAGGTCTCTGGGCAAGCGATAGTCGGGCCAGTCGTCGCGATAGACGAGGTCGTAGCCGCCGAAGGCGCGCCACACCGCTTCGAGCGTCGCGGGGCGCGTTCGTTCATCGACGGTGATGCCGATGCGGTCGTGGCCGACTTTGCGCAAATTGACGCCGTAATCGACCGCGTTCTTCATGATGAGGCCCTGGTAGGGCCCGACCTCCACGGTGATGGTGTCGAAGAATTCGTCCGGCGCGATTTTGAAGCCGAGCGAAGCGAGCCCGTCGGCGAGACGCACCGCCTTCCGGTGCACGCGCTCGGCAATTGCCTTCAGACCTTTTGGCCCGTGGAACACGGCGTACATCGAGGCGATGACGGCCGGCAGCACTTGCGCGGTACAGATATTCGAGGTCGCGGTTTCTCGCCGGATGTGCTGCTCGCGGGTCTGGAGCGCGAGCCGATAGGCGCGGTTTCCCCGCGCATCGACTGAGACGCCGACGATGCGCCCGGGCAGCGCGCGCTTATGGGCGTCCTTGACCGCGATATAGGCGGCATGCGGACCGCCATAGCCCATCGGCATGCCGAAGCGCTGCATCGAGCCGATGGCGATGTCGGCGCCCATTTCGCCGGGTGGCTTCAGCAGCGTGAGGGCAAGCGGGTCCGCCGCGACGACGGCAAGCGCCTTGGCCGCGTGGAGCTTCTCGATCAGCGGCGAGAAATCGTGGAAGGCGCCGCACACGCCTGGATATTGGAACAGTGCGCCGAACACGTTCTCCGGATCGATATCCTTGAACGGGTCACCGACAATAATCTCCCACCCGAGCGGCTCGGCGCGGGTCTCGAGCACGGCTATGGTCTGGGGCAGGCACATCTCATCGACAAAGAAGGCGTTTGCCTTCGACTTGGCGACGCGGTGGGCAAGCGCCATGGCTTCGGCGGCGGCGGTCGCCTCATCAAGCAGCGAGGCATTGGCGACGTCGAGCCCGGTGAGATCGGAGACGAGCGTCTGAAAATTGAGCAGCGCCTCAAGCCGCCCCTGGCTGATCTCGGCCTGATATGGCGTGTAGGCGGTATACCAGGCCGGGTTCTCGAGGATATTGCGCTGTATGGCCGGCGGCATGATGGTGCCGTGGTAGCCCTGGCCAATAAGCGAAGTGAGCAGGCGGTTCTTCGCCGCCGTCGCCCGCATCCGGTCGAGAATGCCGCGTTCCGACAACGGCCGGCCGAATTCGAGCGGGGTCTTGTCGCGGATGTCTTCCGGCACGGTCTCGTCGATCAGCGCGTCCAGGTTCGGCGCGCCGACAACACGCAGCATCTCCGCCATCTCCTCCGGCGATGGCCCGATATGACGGCGATTGGCGAAATCGTAAGGGTCGTAGGTGCTGGGGGTGTATGTGCTGGCAGAGGCCATCGCGACACGCTTACTCGATGAGCTTCCTATAGGCAGCCTCGTCCATGAGACCTGCCATCGCGCTCTTATCGGCGAGCTTGATCTTGAAGAACCAGCCCTTTCCTTGCGGATCGGCGTTGACGGTCGCCGGGTCGTCGACGATGGCCTGGTTGATCTCGACCACCTCGCCGGCAAGCGGGGCATAGACGTCCGACGCCGCCTTCACCGATTCCACGACGGCCGCGCTGTCGCCTTTGTTGAGCTTGGCGCCGGGATCGGGCAACTGGACGAAGACGATATCGCCGAGAAGCTCGGTCGCATGCGCGGTGATGCCGACTATGGCGATGTCGCCTTCGAGCTTGAGCCATTCATGATCCTCGGTGAATTTCAGCAATTCGTCCTCCCTAGCTCCGCTTGTATTTCGGCATGATGAAGGGAAGCCCCGTCACGGTCAAAGGCAGCCGCTTGCCGCGAAGCTCGGCGAAAACGCGGGTTCCGGGCGCGGCGAGCGCCGCCGGCACATAGCCCATCGCAATCGGGCCGTCGAGGCTCGGGCCGAAGCCGCCGGAGGTGACCGCGCCGATCGCTGTCTTTGCGTCCGGCTCGGCATAAAGGGACGCGCCGCCCCGCACGATCGCCCGCGCCTCTTGCCCCTGCCCCGCCGGCCTCAAGCCCACGCGGGCGCGCGGGGCGCCTTGTGCGATCTGCTTCAGGATGATGCCGTCGCCGGGGAAGCCGCCTTGGCGCGCGCCGCCGTTCCGGCGCGCGTTTTGGATCGCCCAGACGAGCCCCGCTTCGACCGGCGTCGTCGTCTCGTCGATGTCAGAGCCGTAAAGTGGGAGCCCCGCTTCGAGCCGCAAAGAGTCGCGCGCGCCAAGCCCGGCCGGCGCGACGGCCGCATCTGCGAGCAGTTCCTCGGCAATCTCGCGCGCAAGATCGGAAGGCGTCGAGATTTCGAACCCGTCTTCTCCGGTATAGCCCGAGCGCATGACGAGACACGGTGCCCCCATGATCGTGAGCGTGCGAGCCTCCAAAAACTTCATGCTTGCGCAGTCCGGTGCGAGAACGGCGAGCGCGGCTTCGGCTTGGGGGCCCTGGAGCGCGATGAGCGCGCGATCGAGCATCTCGACGGTGCAGATCTTGCCCAAAGCATCGGCGACAAGCGCATAATCGCCGTCCTTGCAGGCGCCATTGAGGACGAGCAGGAGGTGGTCGCCGCCATTGACGGCCATCAGATCGTCGAGAATGCCGCCTTGTTCGTTGGTGAAGTAGGAGTAGCGCATGCGCCCGGGCTTGAGACCGGCGAGATCGGCGGGAAGGAGCCGCTCGAGCGCAAGGCCAGCGTCCCCGGCCGCGCCCGATTTCGCGCGAAGCGCGATCTGTCCCATATGCGAAACGTCGAAAAGCGACGCTGCCGCGCGGGTGTGAAGATGCTCTTTGAGCACGCCGGCCGGGTATTGGACTGGCATGTCGTAGCCGGTGAACGGCACCATGCGCGCGCCGAGTTCAAGATGCAGAGCGTGGAGCGGCGTGCGCTTCAGCGCCCGATCGGCCGTCCTCGCCTCCTCGGCACTCATTGGCAAACGTCCCGAACTCTTCGCCGGCTATGTCCGCGGCGCAGTAAAGTATGTCACGGCGCAACCCCGCTCGTCGCGAATAGCCCGAATCAGGCGCGCAGCAGTCAGCCGGCGATTGGTTCCGGGCCCAGATTGGGCTGCAACATCATCATATTAAGTTATTGATTGTTATATAGAAATATTTGTCCCAGACCGGATTTATATGCGGCGCACAAGAAATCGCTTGACGATTATGCTGCAACGCACATAAAACGGTCACGCTCAGACCCCATTCCAGTCACCGACCTTCCTACAGGAGCGCATGTCCTATGCTTGACGCATTTCAGAAGTTCACCGACGAGTCGCAGAAATTCGGCAAAGAGGGCTTCGATGCCGCTCTTCGCTCTTACGGCGAGTGGAACAAGGGTTTCCAGGTGATCGCCTCCAAGGCGACCGACTACACCAAGAAGTCGTTCGAGGACGCAACCCGCGCTTTCGAGCAACTCCTTGGCGCAAAGTCGATCGAGCAGGCCGTCGAGATCCAGTCGGCCTACGCCAAGAAGGCCTATGACACCTGGGTCGCGGAGGCGACGAAGCTGAGCGAGCTTTACGTAAATCTCGCGCGCGACGCCTATAAGCCGGTCGAGCAGATCGTCAAGAAGGCGCCGAAATCCGCGTAACCTGCGTAAGTTGCGTCAAGGCGCGCGGTGAAACGCGCGCCTGTGTGTTTCTGACCCGGAGGGCCCCCTTCCGGGTCTTTATTTTTGCCGGGGGTGCCTCGCGTTATCGCGCGCGAGCGTTGGCGTAACCTGCGACAATTGCGGGCTTCGGTATCGAGGTGCCCTGGAATGTGACCGCCTATCTTGGGCGTTTTCGTCGCCGATGGCTGGATCATCCAGAACCCGTCCTTCGCAGGCTATGCCGCGACCATGGTCCACCTTCCCGCACAAAAGCTCGCGATCGCCGTATCCGTGACCTTGAAGGAAAAGGCATCGATGCGCGGCGATCTCTCGACCGACCTCGTCAAGGAGATCGCCGCGTATCTCGCGCCCGAGGCTCCCTTCAGCCGATAGCCGATCCCTTGCCCGACAACTCGCCTTCATCACCCAAATAATGTGTTCGGCGTGACGCAAAAGTCACGGTTTTCGGGCCGGCATGGGGGAGACTTGAGCGCTCGGTCCGCACGGCGAGCGGGCCGCTCTACAAATTCTCCACGGAGGCCCACCATGCGACCTTGGCTAGCAGTTCGCGCCGCTCTGATCGTCATTTTCACGATGGTTTCGCTCGCAACTCTGTCGGCTGCGCGCGCCGATTCGGGGACCATCTCGATACGCGAGTTGAAGGGCGGCTGGTTCATCGGCGCTTCAGGCGGCAACGGCATGCTCGTCTTCCACGGGCGCCGCTATCCGCTTTCGATCGGCGGTTTGAGCGCGGGCCTGGTTTTCGGCGGCTCGGGGACTAGGCTCTACGGCCGCGTCAGCAACATAAGGCGCGCATCCGACGTTGCCGGCCTTTATGTCGGCGTCGGCGCCGGCGCGGCGTTCGGCGTCGGGGGGCGAACCATCGTGTTGCAAAACGAAAAGGGCGCCGTGCTGAGGCTGTCAGGTCGCCAAGTCGGGTTGATCGCCAATGCCGATTTCAGCGGATTGGCGATCTCGTTGAGATAAGCGGCGGCGTCGCTATCGCTGAAAGCTATCGCTACGTCACCGCAAGGCGGCGCGAGGGCTGGACTTCGTCTCCACACGGAGCGCGTCCGTTAGGTGGCATCGACGTGCGATCCACGCGATGTTTCTTCCGAGCTTGGCGCGACTGCCTTGCTATTCTCTTGGTCGCTTCCATTCGCCCATTCCTCCGTTTCTTCCGTCCGGCCTAAGCTCGTGCTCGGCAGGAGGCTGAGCCCATAGACGAGGCCCGCCAGGACGCAACTGAAGAGTAGGGAAAGCAACGAATGCATGCGTGTTGTGCCCCTTTCGTTAGCTGATCCTCCGGCCAAACCTTGTCTTCTTCGGGGCTGTCGGCTGCGACAATTTGGTAGGAAGAGTCGGAAGTGCGGAGCGGCTGACGGCTTACAGCAGCGAGAAGCCGAAATCCATGATGCCGCTCACGACCAGCGCGAACGCGATCAGGACCGCGCCGAGAAGGATCGCGAGCGCGATGGCGATGCCTTTCCAAGGGGCTTCCCGTTTCGGTGTCACGGCATCACTGAGGTGCGGACGTCGGCCGCTCGCGCCGAAGCAGCGCCCAGGCGCCAAGCGCGAGCGACGCGTCGAGGATCGCGAAGGAAAGGAGGAGATGCGGGAACACGCCGGTCAAGGCGAGTGGCACGAGCACGAGCGGGACGAACAGCAGGCGATCGACGATCGATGCCGCGATCACCTGGCGCGATCCTGACCTTCCCCCGAAAACGTAAAACCATCCGATGACGACAACGGTGAGTCCGAGGACGCGCATCAGTGCCTCTTCCTGTCCAGCGAAGGCAGGGTCGCGGAAGAGCGCCTGGGTCACCCCTGGCCAGACAATAAGCAGCACGCCTCCCGCAAGATAGCCAACGCCGTTCAGCACCGTGTAATTGGAGGCAGGCGTGAGAGCGGCGGGCTTCGCCAGCAGATCGCTCGTCAGAGACATCCCGTCGCTCCAAGAGGAAGGGGCTAGCGCGGAGGTAGAATCAGAATAGCGCCGAAACGCCGCTTCGCGAAGAGGCATCGCTGCTTGGTCGCGAGGAAGGAGCGCTATCGCGCCTTGAGGAAATTGCGCGGACCTTCGCCGAAGAGACGGCGATCGCCGATGATGAGGGCCGTGGCGATTGCGGCATAGAGCAGAGTGGCGATGACCTTGGCGACCTGCCCGGCAGCAATCAGCACCGCGGCTGCGTTGAACATCGCATGCAACAGGATGGCTGCGGCGGTGGAGCGGTCGTTTTTGTAGTAGAACCAGTTGGCGATGATGCCCGCGGGGATGATGCTGACGAAGAAGTTGACGACGAAAATCTTGTTGTCCATCGTCGCGAGCTCATGC
>DASTKZ010000136.1:0-10927 GCA_035715445.1 Methyloceanibacter sp. | reverse complement strand
ACACCCTCGACGTGATTGGCGAGCGCTGGACGCTGCTGATCCTGCGTGATCTGCTGCGCGAGGGGCCATTGCGGTTCCAGCAGCTTGAACAGTCTCTCGCGGGTGCCGCGCCGAACACGTTGTCGGCCCGGCTGAAGACGCTCGAGGCGCACGCCGTGATCGCAACCAGGCTGTATGAAACCCATCCGCCGCGCTACGAGTACTTCCTGACCGACAAGGGCAAGGCGCTCGGACCGGTCCTGAAGGCGCTCTATGCCTGGGGCGAGCGCTTCGGTTGAGCGCCGCCCGGGCCGGTTCGCAGTTCGATTCCCTTCGCGAGCGTAAGTCGTTGAAATCTGACTCGCATCGCTTCTCGTTCAAGGAGACCGGCCATGACGATCACTGGAGGCTGTCATTGCGGCGCGATCCGCTATCAAGCCGAGGGCGAGCCACTCACCCACGCACTCTGCCATTGCACGGACTGCCGGCGGCACGCCGGAGCGCCCATGGTCAGTTGGACCATGTACCCGGCCGACCGCGTTAGGGTGACCAAGGGCGAGCCGAAGGTTTGCGAGTCCTCGCCGAACGGGCGCCAGCATTTCTGCGGCGCCTGCGGCAGAGGCCTGTTCGACGTCAACGCCGTCGTCCTGCCCGGCATCATCGACATCAGAGCGCGACCTACGACGACCCGGGCGCCGTGCCGGCTCGAGCCCATATCCAGGTCGCCGAGCGTATCCCCTGGATGGAACATGCGCACGACCTGCCGGCGTTCGAACGCTATCCGCCGCTGGACAAGTAGCCGGTACTGGAGTTTCTACGTCCCCCAGCATTCGATACTTGAGGGTGGACAGCGGTGTCAGCGTCCTTCGATCGTCATGCGCGCATCGTCATCATCGGCGGCGGGGCGATCGGCTGCGCGGTTGCCTATGCGCTGACGCGGCGCGGCGAACGCGACGTCCTGCTGCTCGAGAAATCGCAAATCACCAACGGATGCACCTGGCATGCGGCGGGCCTGGTCGGCCAGCTGCGCGGCCGCAGGAACCTGACGCGGCTGATGCAGAACTCGGTCGCCGTGTTCGATCGGCTCGAAGCCGAGGCAGGCCAGGCGATCGACTGGAGGAAGGTCGGGTCGCTGCGGCTCGCGTCCTCGGCGGACCGGTGGAGCGAAATCCGCCGCTCGATGACCTTGGCCAAGAGTTTCGGCTTCGAGTGTCACTCGCTCTCGGCAAAGGAGGCCGTCGATCTGTTCCCGTACATCGACCCGGAGGGCGTGGTCGGGGCGGCGTTCATTCCCTCCGACGGCTACGTCGATCCTTATGCGCTGACGCAGGCCTTCGCGTCAGCCGCGCGCAAGAACGGCGCGAAGCTGCAAGAGGGCACGACCGTCACCGGCATCCTCAAGGATGGCCGACAGGTGATGGGCGTCACCACCGATCACGGCACGGTCGGTTGCGACTATCTCGTCAACTGCGCCGGACTGTGGGCGAAACGCATCGCCGAGATGGCGGGGGTTGCGCTCGCCGCAGGCGTGGTCGAGCACCAATATTTCATCACCGAGAAGAAACTCGACTTGCCCAAGACGCTGCCGACGCTCCGCGATCCCGACAAGAACTTTTATCTCAAGCCGGATGTCGGCGCGTTCGCCATCGGCGGATGGGAGAAGGGAACCAAGGGCTGCTGGCGGTCGCGCCCGCCTTTCGCCTTCGGCCGGGAATTGTTCCCCGAGAACATGGAGCGCCTCGAACTGTTCGCGCTGCCTTGCGCGGAGCGACTGCCAATCCTCAACGAGATCGGCATCCAGACGATCATCAACGGGCCGATTCCGGTCTCGGCCGACGGCGAACCGATCCTGGGGTTGGCGCCCGAGCTCGACAATTTCTTCCTGGCGTGCGGCTTCACCGCCGGCATTGCCGCCTCGGGCGGCGCCGGCGAAGCGATGGCGAATTGGATCCTCGACGGCGATCCCGGCATGGACCTTTGGGCCTTCGACGTGCGCCGGTTCGGCCGCCCGCACAGCACCGGCCGCTATCTCGAAGAACGGGCCATCGAGGCCTATGGCGACTATTACAGCATCCATTGGCCGGGCGCCGAAAACGAAGCGGGCCGTGGCTTGCGGCGCTCGCCCGTGCATGAGCAGCTCAAGGCGGCGGGCGCCGTCTTCGGCGCGCGCTTCGGCTGGGAGCGCCCGCTCTGCTTCCCAGATCCTGGCGCGGAGCGGACGGAGAAATCGAGTTTCGAGGGGAAGCCGAGCTGGTTCGATCAGGTCGCCAAGGAGCGCCGGCAAATCCGCGAGGGCGTCGCTTTGATCGACCAGACGTCCTTCTCCAAATTTACGATCGAAGGGAAGGGCGCCACCGCCTTCCTCGACGCGATCTGCGCCAACCGCATCGCCGGCGAGCCGGGGCGCTGCATCTACACCACCATGCTCAACGAGCGCGGCGGGGTCGAGGCCGAGGTGACGCTGCTCCATGTCGCGCCAGAGAGATTCGTCATGATCAGCGGATCGGCGTTCGGCGTGCGCGATTCGAATTGGGTGCGCCGGCATCTGTCCAAGGACAGCCCGATCGCTCTGACGGACGTGACTTCCGGCTGGGCGGCGCTGAACCTCTGCGGTCCGAGATCGCGGGAGGTGCTGCAATCGGTGTCGGACGACGATCTCACCAATGCGGCCTTTCCCTATTTGGGCGTGCGCGACATCGAAGTGGGTTCGGTTCCCGTCCGCGCCGTGCGCGTCGGTTATGTCGGTGAACTCGGCTACGAGTTGCACGTGCCGACCGAATACGCCGCCATGCTCTACGAGACGCTGAAGCGGGCAGGGGAGCCTTACGGGCTTCGCGATGTCGGATACCGGGCGATCGAGACCTGCCGCTTGGAGAAGGGTTATGTCTATTGGTCTGCCGAGATCGGCCCCGACTACGATCCGCTCTCGGCCGGGTTGGATTGGGCGGTCGATTTCGGCAAGGACTTCATCGGCCGAAGCGCGCTGCTCGATATACGCAAGAACGGTCCGCAAAGGCTTCTCTGCCTGTTCACGATCGAGGGGTTTGCGCCTCTTCTCGGCGGCGAAACGATCTTGAAAGACGGCCATGTCGTCGGCCAAACGGCGAGCTGCGGTTTCGGCCACACGCTCGGCCGGACCATCGCTTTCGGCTGGCTCCCCGCCGCCGTGGCCAAGGAGACGGATTTCAAGGTCGAGGCGTACGGGAAGAGCTACCCCGCCACGCAAACGCCCCGGACCCTTTACGATCCGGAAAATTTGCGTCTGTTGTCATGAGCCTGAAGGCTCGAACAAGGGATCGGCAGGATGAACGCGGATTTCGATGACGTGAGGCGCGGGCTGGAGCGCTTGGGCTTCTACACACAAGCGGAGACGGAAGGCGTCGAGATCGAGCGCCTCGGGGGCCTGACCAACCGCGTCTTCATGGTGAGCGGGACACGCGGCCGGCATGTCTTGCGTATTCCCGGCAAGGGGACGGAGGCCTATATCAACCGGCGGGTCGAGGCTGTCGCGGCGCGCGCCGCAGCGCGGGCCGGAGTCAGTCCCGAGGTAATCGCCACGACCGATGACGGCTTGATGTTGACGGTCGCGATCGAGAACGCCGCCACCATGACGCCTGAGAGCTTCAACGCCAATCCCGCTTCCGTTGCCCGCGCCGGCGCAGCACTGCGCAAGCTTCATGAGAGCGGCGAAAAATTCGATTTCCGCTTCGAGCTGTTCTCGATGATCGACGACTATCTCAAGCTTCTCAAAGCCAAGAACGCCTCGGTGCCCGACGGCTATCCGCAAGCGCTCGCCGCCGCGGAAAGCGTGCGGCGCGCCTTGAACGCGCACCCACTCCCGCTCGTCGCCTGTCACTGCGATCCGCTTTCGGAGAACTTCTTGGACACCGGGAAAAGGATGTGGATCGTCGATTGGGAATATTCCGGGATGAACGATCCGGTCTGGGATGTCGGCGATTTCGCCGTCGAGGCCCAGCTCACGCCGGAGAATGAAAAAGTTCTGTGCGACGCTTATTTCGGAGGCGCGCCGACGCCGGGCCAGCTCGGCCGCTACGTCATCTACAAGGCGATGTGCGATCTCTTATGGACGCTGTGGGGGCTGATCCAGCATGCCGACGAAAATCCGGCTGACGATTTCTGGGCTTATGCCAACCGCCGCTTTGCCCGCTGCAAGAAGCTGATGGACTCGCACGAATTTCCCATGCATGTGGAGAATGTCCTGCGGGGAGAGGCGCAATAACTTTCACGGTGAGTCGAGACGTGGAAGATCGAACGCATAAATTCTGTGTCGCGCCGATGATGGAGTGGACCGACCGCCACTGCCGCTACTTCCTGCGGCTGATCTCGCGGCGGACGTTCCTCTATACCGAGATGGTGACGGCGGAGGCCGTGCTCTACGGCGATCGCGAGCGCGTGCTCGGTTTCTCGGCGCAAGAGCATCCGGTCGGGCTCCAGCTCGGCGGCAGCGATCCGAAGCGCCTCGCCGAGGCGGCGAAGATCGGCGCGGGCCACGGTTATGACGAGATCAACCTCAATATCGGCTGCCCGTCCGATCGCGTGCAGTCCGGGCGGTTCGGCGCCTGCCTGATGGCCGAGCCCGATCTTGTCGGCCAATGCGTCGCGGCGATGGGCGAGGCCGCCGGCATTCCCATCACGGTGAAATGCCGCATCGGCATCGACGACCAGAATGCCGAGGCGAGCCTCGACCGTTTCGTCGATCGGGTGGCGCAAGCCGGATGCCGAAGCTTCATCGTGCATGCGCGCAAAGCGTGGCTCAGCGGCTTGAGCCCAAAGGAGAACCGCGATGTGCCGCCGCTCGACTACGACCGCGTGTGGCGGCTGAAAGTGCGCCGGCCCGAGCTCGAGATCGTTCTCAATGGCGGGATCGAATCGTTCGCCGAGGCGGTGAAGCAATTGCCTCATGTCGACGGCGTGATGCTGGGACGCGCGGCTTATGCCGATCCCTATCTGCTGGCCGAAGTCGACCGCGCTCTGTTTGGCGCGGCCGGGACGCCGCCGTCGCGGCTCGATGTGTTCGACCGCTTCGTTCCTTACGTCGCGGCCGAACTCGCGCGGGGTACGCGCCTCAACGCCATGACCCGCCACATCCTGGGCCTCTTCCACGGTCAACCGCGGGCGCGCGCTTTCAGGCGGCATCTCGCCGAGAACGCCCATCGCGACGGCGCCGGGCTCGACGTGCTCATGGCCGCTCGCGCCATCGTTGCTGGCGCGTGGACCGGCGAACAGAGCGCGGTCGCCGCGGAGTAGCGGCCGCCCGCGTGCTCAGCCGGTCTGGCGGTAAGGCCGCTTCCGCTCGAACAGCGCCACGAGCTCCGGCAAATCGACGAATCTCCCGGTGCGCGCGTAATAGTCGCGATAAGGCGCGCCGTAGCATTGCTCGAGCCAAGCTTCCTCGGTGAGCGCCATCAGCACGTAGACGCCGCTCATCAGCGCGGCCAGCGGCAGCGCGAGCCATGCGTTGGCGCAAATCGCAAGGCCGATGAGCCCGAGGATCGAGGAGGCATATTGCGGGTTGCGGCTCACCCGATAGAGCCCGTGACTCACGAGCCCATTGGCCCCGCAATAGGTGTTGCCGAGGCCGAGATTGAAATAGCCGCACACGGTGACGCCAAAACCAACAAGGAACAGCGGCAGGCCAATCAGCAGACGGCTCGCATCGAGCAGGCCCGCGCTATTCCAATCCAACAACGCGACGGCGAACGTGGCAGCCATGCCGCCGCGAAATAACGACCAAAAGGTCAAGCTCTGCCAGCTTCCGGGTTCGGGCGTCGGCCAGATGCGGAAGGGCGGAGCGAGAAGCGTCCGCAGCAGAAGCAAATTGAGGATGGCGCCGGCGCCAAACCCAGCAACGAAGACGAAATCTTTCAGACCCAACTCATTCATGCGCTGGGCAAGGAAGCAGATTCGCTTTGCAGATTTGCAACAGACCGCTGACAGTTCTGTGTCGGACGCTCGCGCGTTCGCGGCCTAGATTTTCTGATTGTAGGCGCCGATCTCGGGCTGCTTGGCGAGCTCGGCATCGATCGCGGCGAAGATCGCGCGCATATTGGCCTCCGAAGTCGGGCTCTCGACCACGACCACGAGCTCGGGCTTGTTGGAGGAGGCCCGCACCAGCCCCCAGGTGCCGTCGTCGAGGACGACCCTGATGCCGTTGACGGCGATGAGCTCGCGAATGTTCTGGCCCGCGAGCTTGCCGCCGTTCGCGGCGACCTTCTCGAAATGCTTCACGATGCGGTCCACCACCTCGTATTTCACCTCGTCGTCGCAATGCGGCGACATGGTCGGCGATTGCCAGGTCTGGGGCAGGGACCGCTTCAAATCGGCGAGCGACTTGCCGGGATTGCGGTCGAGCATGTCGAGGACCGCGAACGCCGCCACGAGACCGTCGTCGTAGCCGCGGCCGAGAGGCGGATTGAAGAAGAAGTGCCCCGATTTCTCGAAGCCGACGAGCGCGCCCGTCTCGTGGCTGTAGCGCTTTATGTAAGAGTGGCCGGTCTTCCAGAACTTGGTGGTGGCTCCGTGCTCTTTCAGCACCGGATCGGTGAGGAAGAGTCCGGTCGATTTCACGTCGGCGACGAAGAGCGCGCCTTTGTTGCGCGCGGCGATGTCGCGGGCGAGCATCACGCCGACCTTGTCGGCGAAGATCGCCTCGCCCTCGTTGTCCACGACCCCGCAGCGGTCGCCGTCGCCGTCGAAGGCGAGCCCGAGATCGGCGCCGTGCTCGAGCACCGCGTCGCGTGTCGCATTCAGCATGGCGAGATCTTCGGGATTGGGGTTGTGGGCGGGGAAGGCGTAGTCGAGGCCGCAATTGAGCGGGATGACCGTTGCGCCGAGGGCTGCCAGCACCCGGGGGGCGAAAGCACCGGCGGTGCCGTTACCGCAGGAGACCACGGCTTTCAGGGGGCGCTGCAATTTCGGCCGCGCCAGGAGATCGGCCAGGTAGCGCTCCGGCAAATCGGGCACGAAGATGTAGCGCCCGGCTTCGCTGCGCGCATCGAACCCTCCCTTGAGCACGATATCCTTGAGCGCGGTCATGTCTTCTGGGGCGAAAGTCAGCGGCCGCTCCATGCCCATCTTGATGCCGGTCCAGCCATTGTCGTTGTGGCTCGCCGTCACCATGGCGACGCCTTCGACCTTGAGCTCGAACTGGGCGAAATAGGCCATGGGCGAGAGCGCGAGCCCAATGTCGTGCACTTCGGCGCCGCCGGCGAGCAGGCCCGTGGTCAGCGCCGCCTTCACGGCCGCCGAATAGGAGCGGTAATCGTGGCCGGTGACGACGCGCACCGGCACGCCGCGCGCGCGCATTAGCGTGGCAAGCCCGAGGCCGACGGCCTGAAGCCCGAGCAGGTTGATCTCCTCGGGGTAGCGCCAGCGCGCATCGTATTCGCGGAAGCCCGTCGCCTTGATGAAGGGCAGGCGCTCGAATTCGGCAGTGTTGGGACGCAGGTCCTGGCGGGGGGTGGGGAACATGACGGGCCTTGATAGGCGATTTCGGTGAATTCACCAACAGTCCGAGAGGACTAACCCGCGGTGGTCAGGATAGGTTCGGCTTGGCCCGCGCGGCTCAGCCCCGGAGCGTGAGGAAATCGCCGGAGAATTCGTAGGAGCGGAGCCGGCTCAAGAAGCTCATGCCGAGGAGGCTCTGGGTGAGCGCGCCGGGCTGGGCGACGAGCGCGTCAACCTTGGTGCGGTCGAGCGGGCCGACGGCGACCGCATCGAGGCGCACGCGCGCGGCCAGCGTGCGGCCGTTGGCGGTCAGCACCGGAACGCGATAGGTGAGGCTGTTCACGTCGATGCCGGCCTTCTTGGCGTCTTGCGGCCTGAGCACGATGCTCGATGCGCCGGTATCGACGATCATCGAAATCGTGGCGCCGTTGACTTCGACATTCGCGGTGAAGTGCCCGTCGAGGCGCTTCCGGATGCGGACCTCGGTGAGCCCGCCCGTGCTCTCTTCGACGGTCATCGCGCTTCCGGGCAAGAGTTCGCCGACGACGCGCGCCGCGATCGGCATCAGCTCGTCCTTGTAGGCGTAGAGCGCGACGAGGCCCAAGCCGAGCGCGAGCCAGGTCACGGCATCGCGCGCCATTGCGCCCACGCGCCCGCGATAGTCCCCCAACATGCCGCCGCCGAGATAGACGATGAGGGCGAGGAAAACTGCGACGTAGCCGAACGTGGTCGAATCGAGACCCGCGATCATGCCGGACTCGTCGGCAACGAGCATGACGGCGGCGAAGGCGAGGATGAAGAGGGCGAGCCAGGTGGTCACGCGATCAGCCTTTCGCCTCTTCGAGACGCTCCATGCGGGCCGGCAGCACCGCCATGACAGCGCGGCGCTCGGCATCGCTCATGCTTGCCCAGCTTGCGATCTCGGCGAGCGTGCGCCCGCAGCCGAGGCAAGCGCCCGTCGCCGGATCGAGCAGGCAGATATTGACGCAAGGGGTTTCCACCGCGTGTCCCGCGAGGCCGAAGCTTCCCGAACGAATTTAGGGATTGCGGGACTTGCGGGCAATCGTCTCGCCTCAGCGTGATCCAGGGCGAATTCCGGCCGGTTCCGCCGCAACTGACCAAACCAGCATGAACCTCGCGCGAAGACGCCGCGTCAAACGGCTAACGCGCGGTGCCCGGCTTGCTGGGCAACCGCCATCCGCCAACCCCTCCAGGGCGGAGAAAATGCTGAAATCATTCGCAAAGACGACGTTCTTCGCCGTGGCCCTAGGTCTTCCACTGTGCGAACCGGCGAGTGCCGATTTCATGGAGGCACTCGTCACTTCGAGCTGGTGCGAGCCCGGCTTGATACGCGTCCACGATTCACCATCGGACTCGACCTCGAAAACGGGCGCGCCACTACCGAAGGTGCTGTCGGCGTCTCGAGCCGCTCAAGCTCGATGCAGCGCTAACCGTTCGGGCCGCGCGCCCGCCTTCGCTCACGCCGTCGTGAAGGCGGGCGAGGCGGGTTGCGCGGGCCGCGCGGAAGCGGCCATGGCCGTAAGCAGCGAAACCATAGCCATTCGCTATTGGGAAAGGCCGGGCGCTTCGACCATCTTAGCATTGTTCGAACGGACTTTTGGCCAACCGGGCGAACGCCAACTCAACCGGCCAAGACCAAGGAGAACCCTTATGAAGAAGCTCATTATCGCCGTCGCGCTCGTCGTTGCCTCTGCCAGCCCCGTTTTGGCCGAAGGTTTCCCGAACGTCTACATGACCCGCTAAACCGGGTCGAAATCGATGGTCAAGCGACCATCACGCTCTTCTCCCCCAATGGGCACAAGTGACACGCTTGTGCCCATTTCCTTTGTGCCGGAAGGAAGTCAGACCGGCAAAAAGAGAACGCCTTCTGCCAAGGCCCTTGCTGCGCGGGGATCGCGGTCGTGGGATGGTAGCCTGGAGGGTCACCCATCCCTAGACACCAACAAGCCGCCCCCCGAAGGGGACGGCTCTCAATTTCAAAGCCAACGCTGTCCGTTAAGGACTAGGCGGCTTCGATATTCGCCACGGCGGTCTTGCCGCTGCGGCTGTCTAGCTCGGTGTCAAAAGAGACCTTCTGGCCCTCGACCAGCATGTTGATGCCGGCGCGCTCAAGCGCGGTGGCATGAACAAACACGTCTTTGCTGCCATCTTCCGGCTCGATGAAGCCGAAGCCCTTTTGCGCGTTGTAGAATTTTACAGTGCCCTTAGTCATAAGGGGTCGTCCTTTCGCTATAGTCAGTTGCAGTTCTGCTCACGGCCGCGCCAGAGCGCGGACCGAAGCGTGTTCGTCGATGTTTGGAAGGTCTGAACGTGCGCCTGGCAATCAGCGAAGGCGAAACGGCCACATTGTCCGGCCAAATGTCGATGCAGCTACATAGGCGCTGGCGGCGCGCTTTACAAGCTCAAACTTTGCATCGCCGAACCGTGCGCGTTCTTTCCATTTCGCGCGGGTATCTCGATGGCGACACGAGGTTTGGAATTCAGGATTTCGCTTTAGCCTTCCGAATCATTTTCTTCGCGATGCCCTCGGCAACGATCTGCTCTGAAAGGGGAATGAGGCGCTTGCTGCTCCAACCCGGTCGCGAAGAGGAAGGGTTTCGCACGCCAGGTTCGCACCGTGTCACAGGATGAGCGGCAATTTCCTTTTCAAGGCGAGCCGCCTCCTCGGCCAGAGTCTCTCCAAGCAGTACTCTCTTGGTCGCCTTCTGCGAGCGGTAGGGCTGCGCCTTTCTGGCCGAGCTCATAAAGGTATCTCCCAACGTTGAAACTATGCGGATCGGCGTCCGAATGTAACCCGGCCTAGTCGCGGACTCGCCAACCCCTCGCGTTGCGCAAGCTTGCGCGCCGCCTTTCTACCCCTGCGGATTGCCTCCTGTTTCTCTCGCGCTTTTCTCTGAGACGGTTTTTCGTATGCCTTTCGGCGCTTGATTTCACGGAACAGGCCATCGCGTTGAAGTTTCTTCTTCAAGACTCTTAAGGCCTGCTCGACATTGTTGTCGCGAACGAAAACTTTCAGGATGAGCTCCTTCCAAGATGTAAATGCGTCGCCAGAATGGAATGATGCTTTGTTTAGGCAAGTGGCGTGCGTGGGCTCCGCGTCACAGGGAACGCCATCAAAAGGACGGCCATACTCGCTGGAGGGTCACCCACGCACTGTTGAACCGTGCGCTCTTTAGGGTTCCTTGTCGAGAGCTCATTTCACGAGCTCGCCGGCTTTGCTTCGGCTGCCAGCGGAGGCTTGCGAGGAAGCGGATAGTCGTCGCTCTCGTACAGCAGGCGAATTTGCTTGCCGTTGAACCTTTCCTCTTCGACCTCAAGGTAGGTGCCCAAGAGAAACTCGGCAGGCAGCTCCTCCATAGCGAAGCGTACGGCTTCTGCTGCGACCTCGAATCGCTTGTAAGTAACGCACCCCGCTCTGCGCTTGTAGCTCCT
Organism: Methyloceanibacter sp.; assembly: GCA_035715445.1. Lineage (GTDB taxonomy): Bacteria > Pseudomonadota > Alphaproteobacteria > Rhizobiales > Methyloligellaceae > Methyloceanibacter. The sequence continues at coordinate 28 of DASTKZ010000136.1, read as the reverse complement.
GGTCGGATAAAGTTCCGCTAGCGCCGTG
>DASTKZ010000135.1:0-7342 GCA_035715445.1 Methyloceanibacter sp. | reverse complement strand
ACTTGGTGATGTCCGCGGCGTGGCCCTTCGCCGTTCCGCCCTCGCTGCGGATTTCCTCGGCGCAAGCCTCCGCCTCGTCGCGATTGCGGGACACGATGAGGACCTTGCCGCCGTTCCGGGCAAAGACCTTGGCGATTCCCTTGCCGATACCCTTGCTCGACCCCGTGACGACGACGGATCGGTCTGCGATCGATGTCAGCATTTCTCTCTCCGCAACATTTGACGAAAACTGCCTCCGTGAACTAGCCCGCGGCCTCGGCTGCGAGCTCTCGCTTGCCCGTGGCCTCGATGGCAAGCTCGCGCTTGCGACCCCTGATCAGGATCAGCGCGTAACCGCCCAATAGGATGAGGGCCGCGCCGATGGTCGAGACCGTGCCGAGCACCGGGACGCCCGGCGTATAACCGGCGACCATCTTGGCATAGAGGTACTCCGGGACCGTCGTATCGGCACCGGTCGTGAAGAGCGACAACGGGAAGTTACCCCACGATAATAGGAACGCGAACAACGCTCCAGAAAAGATGCCGGGAAAGAGCACCGGCAGCGTCACTTCGCGGAACACTTGCCAGCGCGACGCCCCGAGGTCGAACGCCGCTTCCTCGAGCGCCGGGTCGAACGAATAGACCTGGATGGCTATGACGAGGGTGACGACCGGAACGATCCAGACGAGGTGGGCGAAGACCGCGGTCTTCCACGATAGCTCGAGCCCGATCGCGTTGAACCAGAGCAGCATCGCGAGGCCGAGGACGGTCTGCGGAAAGAAGATGGGCAAGAGCACAATCTTCTGGTAGAGCGAGCGCCCGCGCCAGTCATAGCGAGCAAAGGCGAGCGCAGCGAAGAAGCCGATCGCGACGGCGATGACCATGACCACGGCCGCGATCGATAGAGACGTCGAAAGCAGCTGGCGCACCTCGAACGAGGAAAACGTCTTGTACCACCACTCAAAGCCCCACTTGGGGATCGGGAAGGTGAAATAGCGGCTCGCCGTGAGCGAGGCGAGCAGGATCGTGACGCCTGGGAGGAACACGAACACGAGGACGGCCAAAGTCCACACCGTGATGAGCCCGTGGCGGACACGTTCCGGAAAAGCGAACATTGGTACTAGCCCCTCCTCAGGATCTGATCGAGGTCAAAGCGGCGCAGGGCGGAGATGACCAGCACGCCGACCAGCAGCATGAGAAGGACGGCAAGCGCCGCGCCGAGCGGCCAGTTCTGCGAATAGGTGAAAGCGATCTCGATGTCATGCGTGATCGGGATGATGCGCTGGCCGCCGAGAATTTTGGCTTCCGCGATGGCGCCGACCGCGAGCACGAATGTGAGCAGGCACCCGATCAGGATGCCGGGCATCGACAGCGGCAGCTCGACCTCACGAAACACCTGCCAGCGGCTTGCGCCGAGATCGCGTGCCGCCTCACGCGTATCGTTCGGCACCATGGCGACGCTCAGCGTCATGGGAAACAGCATGAACGGCAGGTAGACATAGACCATGCCGAGAAGGATGGCGCCGAGCGTGAACAGAATGCTCTCCATCTCGATGCCGAACAGCGATTTCATCGTGCCGAGAAGTACGCCATTCTTAATGAAGAACAGCACCCAGCCATAGAGCCGGATGTTCTCCGAGACGAAGAGGGGAATGGTGAAGAGCAGCGTGAGGAGGGTCGACCAGCGGCCGAACACGTGTACGAGACCATAGGCGACGGGGTAACAGATGAGCGCAAGCAGGACGACGGTTGCGACCGCGAGCACCACCGACCAGAGGAAGGAGATATAGGAGGTGCCGGAGAAGATCGTCTCATAATTCTCCAGCGTCGGCGCCTGGAGAAGGCTGAAGGTACGCGGCGGCATGAAACTGAAAGCGGTGACCGCGATCAGCGGCACGGCAAAGCCGACGGCGAGCAACAGGAGCAAGGGGATGGCCGCGCGCCGCCCGTCCTTGTCGGCCATGGAGTTGCCGAGAGAAATCATTCCTCCCCCACCAGGATGGAGTGCTGGGAATCCCAGCCGATGAGAACCTGATCGTCGAGCTTGCCGTGGTAGGCCTGCTGGCGGAGCTTCTCGATCACGAACACCTGGTCGCCGACGCGCACCTGGTACTGAATGCGCGAACCGAGCGCGTACTCGTTGTAGAGGCGCCCGCTCAGGCTGTTGGCGGCTTCGTCCGCCTTGCCGAGGAAGCGGACGTACTCCGGCCGGATGACGAGATGGCCCGACTCGATTTGTGGCGCGCCGGGGGGTGCGGTGAACTTCGCCTCGAGCGAAGGCGCGAGCAAGGAGCCATTGCCGGTGCTCCTCACCTCAATGACGTTGACGTCGCCCATGAACTCGGAAACAAACTTGCTTCGCGGCGAGGAGTAGATTTCGTTCGGCGTGCCGACCTGCACGAGCTTGCCCGCGCGCATGACGCCAATGCGGTCGCTCATGACCATCGCCTCTTCGAGGCTGTGCGTGATGTAGACGAAGGTCTTGCGGGTCTCCCGGTGAATATCCTTGAGCTCCTTCTCGAGCGCCTTTCTCAACTTGTAGTCGATTGCTGAAAGCGGCTCGTCGAAGAACAGGATCTCGGGATTGTAGGCGAGAGCGCGAGCGAGCGCGACGCGCTGGCGCTCGCCGCCCGAGCACTTCTGCACGCTCTTCGCGTAGTAGGATTCCGGAAGCCTGAGCTGGCGCAGGAGCTCGAGAGCGCGCACCTTGCGCTTAGGGGGCTCGACACCGCGGATCTTCATGGCGAACTCGATGTTCTCGCCGACGCTGCGATGCGGGAACAGTGCGAGCGACTGGAATACCATACAGGTCGGCCGCTTGTTGGCCGGCACGTCGTTGATACGGGTCTGGCGCAAGAGGATGTCGCCCGAGGTCGGCGTCTCCATGCCGGCCATCATACGGATCAGCGTTGTCTTGCCACTGCCCGACGGCCCGACGATGGTGAAGAACTCGCCTTCGGCGATCGTGAGGTCAATGCCGTCGACCGCCGTGAAGGCTCCGAAGTCCTTGTGCAAAGCCTTGAGCGTCAGAATGGCGGGGCGTTGGGGCGTCACGTGGCTCTTAACCTACGGGATGGTCCAGATCAGGCAGCCTCCCGCATGGATCAGGCCACGCGGAAGGCTGCTATTTAAATACAGTGAATGGGACCTGGACAACGTCCATCAAGCCGCCGGTCAGCCCTTCTTCGCAGCGTTCCAGATGTCCAGCAGCTTGTCGTAGTCGGGAACGATGTCGTACTCGACCGATCCCGCCATCTCCTCCTCCAGACTATCCCACTGAATGGCTTCGAGTTCCTCCTTTGTGAAGAGCTTAAAGCACTCCTGGTTGCCCATTTGAGTGACCGGGTTGAAAGTGCCTTCAGCGAAGGCGACGGTATGCGCCATCTTCGGCTCCTGCACGTAGGCGAGGAACTCGGTCGCGAGCGGGGACAGGTTCGGATTGTTGACCAAGGACGTGATCTCAATCCAGGCGATGCCGCCCTTGCCGCCGGCGAAAGGGCCCTTTTTCGGCGTGATGCCTCGGAGGTTCATGTGCCCGTCGGCGCGCGCAGGCGAGACAGAGTAGACGCCGCCGGTGAGGTAGAAATCGATCTCACCCGACACGAGCGCCTGGTTGTTGGTGGCGATGTCGCCGACGAGCTTCTTGCCGTTGAAGACCCGCTTGGCGGTCTCGGCAAATTTCGCGACCTCGGCGTCGTTATGCGTCTTGAAAGGGTCGAATCCCGAGATGGCGCAGAGGCAGAACACGTTCCAATCGTCGGATTCGAGGATGCCGTACCTGCCGGCGAGCTTGGGGTCGTTCCAGAGATTCCAGCCCTGGTCCTCGGCGGTGTCGCGGCTGATCTTGTCGGTATTGACGACGAAGGAATAGGGCCCGAAGCGCTGAGCCATGCCGATCAACTCTTTTCCTGAGTCGTCCATGGCCCACTTGTAGGGGGGCTTGAAGGCCGGCAGCATTTTCTCGAAGTAGGGCTCGAACCTGGCCCGGTCGAGCGGCTTGATCAGCTTCTCGGGCAGCATGATCTTGCGTGCCCAAGGGTTGTTCACGTTGATCAGGTCCCAGACGTTGGTCTCACCGGCCCTCAGGCGGTTGATCATCGTCGGATCGTTGGTCAGGCTCTCGGCCTTGACGGTCGCGCCTGTCGCGGACCTGAATGGGTCGAGGACCTGGGCCGAGTTGTAACCCTCCCAGCACAGGATGTTCAGCTCCTTATCGCGTGCGGCATTGGCCGGTTTCACGAAGGCGGAAGCTCCCCCAACCGCGAACGCGGCTGCGAAGGTCGCGGATTGCTGCATGAAGTTGCGGCGGGTTATCTGCCGTTGGCGCATTGTGTGTTCTCCATGTCCTGGGCTCCGTGGCCCTAAGCTGTACAGAAAGATGGTCGCGTGCCGTTCGATGGGCGAGCGTTCCGCCGGTACGGGTGTCTTCCGAGGAGGCCACGCAGGACCCGCGCCCGGCTTTGATCCGAACAAGCTCGCTCCGCCTCCATTATCTTACTCACTCCCGACGGCCGTGACACCCCTACTTCTCGAAGCCCTGATACATCGCCGCACCGCGGCATTTGACCTGGAGAAGGACGAACTTGGACCCTCTCCATCACCTTAAGCCCATGATTGCCTTCAGCTCTCCGCTCGACATGACGTGGCAGTAGATCATGTTGATGATCTCGAGCTCCTTGCGATGCAGCTCGTCCGATCCCGCAGCGCAGCAATCCTCGACCACGACGACGCCGAAGCTCTCGTCTGCGAGACTGCGAACCGTCGAAGACACGCACTGGTCGGTGAAAATTCCGCAGCAAACCACGGTCTCGATGCCGAGATTTCTGAGGATCAGCCGCAAATTCGTGCCCGTGAGCGCGCTGTCCGTCGTCTTCGTCACGACGATCTCGTCGCCTCGCGGGCCAAGCCCCTCCGCGAGCTGCGACGGATGCTCGTCCTTGGGCAGCAGCAGATTGTTCCAGCCCGGCTTTTTCTGCGAGAGCGACCGGTCGCGGCCGTCCTTGGTATGGCAGGCGATGCGCGCGAAGAGGCACTCGTAGCCGTTGGCGCGGAACAGTCTCAAGAGTTCCCGCGTGCGCGGGATGACGATGTCGCGCATCCGGTCGTGGAAGGGCGTCCAGGCGTCGTAGCGGCGCTGCTCCTCGGCGGAGAGCGAGGCGCGGTTGGGGCGCGCAAGATAGGTGTTCTGCACGTCGATGAGGAGGAGCGCCGTGCTCCCCTTGGCGAGATCGGGGTCCTCGGGCTCGGGTGCGCCGTCGTAGTAGATCGACCGATAGTCCGTCTTCCAGCTCATCGCCGCGCTCAGAATCTCTTCTTGAACAGGCCGCGCCGCTCGTAAACGGCGGCGGCCTCTTCGACGAACGCGGCCATGATGTTGGCGCCATACTGCTCGCGGAGTTCCGCTGCCGCGGCGAGGAGCGCGCTTTTCGACTCCACGCGTCCGGGACGCAAGAGCTCATAGACGTGCATGATCGTGTCTTGCGGCACGTCGACAAGCTCGGCGGCGCGTTCGAAGTTCTCGGCCAGAGTTTCGCGACCGGCGGCGCGGGCGATTTCGGCCTGCTGGCGCAAGGCCCGCGCCGTGATGCGCAAATCTTCGAGCGCGACACGGTCCTCGAGCACGGCGTCGAGCGTGATTTCGTCGAGACCCTTGCCGCGCTTGCCGCGCACGACCTCGGGGCGCTTCTCCGCCAAGGGATAGTCGCCGATCGTGAGCCGGTCCTCGCTCATGCGCCCTGCCCCAGAAAGGCGATTTCGACATCTTCGGGCGCTGCGCCTTCGGCGGTCATGTCCGTCTCGATGGCATAGATCAGCGACACACGCGCATGATAGCGCGAGCCCATCGCCTCTCCCCGCATCGGCACGACCACCGGCTCCGGCAATTCTCCCCGGGCGTAGAGAGCGGCGTTCGCTCCCATGCGCCGATAGTGCTCGAGCCGCGTGATCGGCGAATTGGAGAAGAGTTCGAGATTGTTGTGGGGCAGCCGGTCCTTCTGGTGAATGACCGCAGTGCCCTTGGCCTGGATGCCGATGCCGACGCCGCTCCCTGCGATGCGGGCAGCGCTGAGGCCAAGAAACGACGTGTCGGCCGTATGCTTCATGCGCACGACCCGCGCGCGCGCGCCCTCTTCCGCGATGCCGGCGATCAGCTCGCGCAGGATCGCCGACAGGGGATGGCCGGCGACGGTCTGGAATAGCTTGATGCCGAAAGCCGGGCTGATCCCGATCACGACCTCGCGAGGATCGTTGCCGCCGGCAGCGGGACCCATCGTCCGGTAGCTCACCCGCTTGCTTTCGGCGGGCTTATGCACCGATTCGGCCCTCAGCACTTCCTCGCGGGTGAGCACGTCGCGGATTGCCACGATCTCGTCGCGGCGCGCCTTGCTCACGCGGTATCCGGTGCCGGGCCCCAAATAGTCGTTAGGATCGTTGATCGCGCTGAGGACGCGGCCGTCGCGGACGACCGCCGAGGTCTGGAGATAATCGCCGGAAATGCGCAAGCGCACGAGCTTCAGAAGATTCTCCGCCTCCTCCTCGAAGCCGCGCCTCGCCAGCGCCTTGATGACATCGATGACCGTGATCGCGCGCTCCTTGATGCTCTCGCTGATGAGGGCCGCGTCGCGGGGCAGATAGCTTCGCGTCTCGTCGGAGCCCGACGCCACGACGACGCTCGCCTTCATATCGTCGGTCGGCTGCCCGAGGCCAAGCTCTTCGAGCACGGCGCTGATCGCCTCCACCGCGCGCGTCCTTAAGCGCAGCACGCGGGTCTCCTCGACCGGAGTGAGGCCGCCATCCGCCTCGAAATCGCGCTGGAGCACGAGATAATCCTCGAGATCCTCGCCGTTGAGGAGCGATGGGTTGAAGGAATTGTCGTATGCGAGGATCGAGCCGAAGCCCGAGCAGATGAGGTCGGAACCGGCGATGAGAAACGGCATGATCTTGGCTCCGACGCGGATCTCCGACTCGGTCGGGCGCGCGTCGTTTCCGGAAGCGCATTCGAGGTCGAGCCAGACGGCAATGAGATTCTCGGCCATCAGCTCGCGCATGCCGCCCGGGACCGTGCAGGTGATGGGCGCCCCGTCGATGCCGCCGTTCTGCGTGCCCTGCACCCCCATGGCGCGCTGGAGGCAGAGGCAGCGCGCTTCGAGGTAGAGCAGCGATTTCTTCTCGTGGAAGCCCATCAGGAGCTCGGAGCCTGCGCCCGAGGTGCAGCGCATCTTGATCCCGCGCGAGGCGTAAGCCGCGGCGAGAAAAGCCTTCGACCACGGCGTGTCGTCACCGTCGATGAAGCTCTTCTCGGTACCGTAGACCGAGACCGTCTCGGCGTAGGAGGTGAAACCGGCCATGCCGATCCTGAGCTCTT
>DASTKZ010000134.1:0-9042 GCA_035715445.1 Methyloceanibacter sp. | reverse complement strand
TGGCAATTATGTGCGGACAGCTTGGCAAGGAGCAGACCGAGCGTTTCCAACTGCATTCCGGTAACGTCAAAGTCGACTCTGGGCTAGGCTGTAATTCCTCGTGAGGTGTCACCGCGTGATGTGTTCATCGGAGGACCCGCCGCTTGGAGCGGGCGCGAGGCCTATTTTTGTGCTTCCGCGCTTTCGGGTGACCTCCCATATCCACTGTGACAGCTTGAAAACTTGCAAGGGCCCGGTGCTCTCTTGGCATTTCGCTCAAGGGAGAAACGCGCCTCGGCAATCAGAATAGCTCAGCTTTTTCGGTGAATCAGAATAGCTCAGCTTTTCGGTGAACTGAGTAGCTAGGGAGAAGGAGAAAAACATGAAAATGAAGTTTGGTGTCCTGGCCGGGACCGTCATCGCGGTGATGATGGGCTTGTCCGGTCAGGCAGTCGCTGGCACGGACGAGGAGCAGCTTGCGCGTATGGCTGATCCCGATCAGTGGCCTGCCCCCGGCCGGGATTTCGCGCTGACGCGCCACAGTACCTTGGCTGACATCAACACCAAGAACATCGGCAAGTTGCAGATGGCTTGGCTGCAAGGTACGAATGCGTTGCGTGGCCATGAGGGTCAGCCCCTCGTGATCAAGGACGTTGGTGGCAAGACCATGCTGTTCATGGTTTCTGGCTGCCCGGCCATGTCAAACTGCAACGTGGTTCAGGCTCTCGATCTGACCGATCCTGACAATCCGAAGCAGGTTTGGAGCTACGTGAAGAAGACTGATCGCGACGAGTCCGCTGTTCCGCGCGCTTGCTGCGACACCGTCAATCGCGGTGGTTCCTATGCCGACGGTAAGTTCGTCTATGGCACTCTCGACGGTTTCGTGATTGCCCTCGACGGCCAGACCGGCAAGGAAGTCTGGGTTGTCAAGTATGCCTATCCCGAGCGTGGTGAGACCATCACTCCCGCTCCGTTGATTGCCCAGGACAAGGTGATCATCGGCTTCGGCGGTGACGAGTTTGCCGCGCGCGGCCGTGTCGCTGCCTTCAACCTGAAGGACGGCTCGGAGGTTTGGGTCTGCCACAGCACGGGTTCCGACAAGGACGTGTGCCTGACGGCCGACACCAACAAAGCCAACCCGCAATTCGGGCAGGCTGGTTCGGACCTGGGTATCAAGACCTTCCCGGGCGAGGACTACAAGATCGGCGGCGGTGCTGCTTGGGGTTGGTACAGCTATGATCCCGAGCTGAAGATTGTCTACTACTCGACCGGTAACCCCGGCCTGTGGAGTCCGTCTTATCGTTGCCCCGACAAGAGCCACGAAGAGTGCAACGCTGGCGATTTCGACAACAAGTGGTCGATGACGATCTTCGGCCGCAAAGTCGACAACGGCGAGGCAGTCTTTGCCTATCAGATGACGCCCTTCGATCAGTGGGACTATGACGGCATTAACGAGAATATGCTCACTGACATGGACGTCGACGGCAAGAAGCGTAAGGTCCTCACGCACTTCGATCGCAATGGCTTCGCCTATGTGCTCGACCGCACTGACGGTTCCCTCCTCCGCGCCACGAAATACGTGACGACGGACTGGGCCGAGAAGGTCGACATGAAGACGGGCCGTCCGGTCAAAGTCCGTGACAAGTCCCCGCTCGAAGTTGGCCGCAACGTGTCCTCGTGCCCGTCTGCTATGGGTGGCAAGGACCAGCAGCCAGGTTCGGTCGATCCCAAAGAGCCGAACATGTTCTACATGCCCACCAACAATTGGTGCATGGAGCTCGAGCCTCAGGAGCGCACGCACACGAACCAGGGCACGGTTTACGTGTTCGCGAACGTGTACATGTATCCTGAGAAGCAGGGCACGACCGGCAAGATCAAGAAGTACGACGTCTTGACCGGCAAGACCGCTTGGGAGATCCCGGATCCGTACCCGAATTGGGGCGGCACCATGGTCACCGACGGTGGTCTGATGTTCTACGGCTCGCTGGGTGGTGACTTCCGCGCGGTCGACCGGGCTTCCGGTAAGATCCTGTGGAGCCGCAAACTTGGCTCAGGCATCATCGGCAACCCCGCCACCTGGAAAGTTGGCGGCAAGCAGTATGTCGGCGTTTACTCCGGCATCGGCGGCTGGATCGGTCTCCCGGTCACCGCTGGTCTTGACCTGAACGACAAGTTCGGTGCCATCGGCGCCACGGCCATGACCAAGGCCGCTTCTCTGGACAAGATTCCCCAGGGTGGCGAGCTGAACGTCTTCCGCATCTACGAATAAGCGGACGGCCCAGCCTAGATTAACGACGCCCGGTGCCCTTGCGGCACCGGGCGTCACTGCTTTAATAAACCGGGTAGAACGCATGATCGGTCCCCCCGACCGTTGCATCCCCCGTGAAACGAACAGCGGCAGTGTCCCCCATGTCTTTGCGAACTCTTACCGCCATCCTGTCGGCCTTGGCTCTTATTCTCGTCGCCTTGCCCGCCGACGCGGCCAAAAAGCCGGTCAAGCGAGACCTCAGCAAGGAATTCGACGATCTGACGCCGAGCGAGCAGATCGCCATCAGGGCCGCGGCCAAGGCGGCCTATAAGGGCAAAAAGCTCGAAACCCTCATGGTCTGCGCCGATCCCGGCAACATGCCCCTTTCGAACATCAAGCAAGAGGGGTTCCAGAACAAGCTTGCCGCGCTTCTCGGCGAGGCCATGGGCGCGCGCGTGGTTTATTCCTGGCGTCCCTTCATCGAGCGCGGCCTGACCCGGCAGACCTTCGATCAGGACATGTGCGATGTCATGTTCGACATGCCGGCCAATTACGGACGGCTGCTCACCACGTTCCCTGTCTATAAGACGCCATACGTGCTCGTTTACCGCAACGACAAGGGCCTCGAACTCAGCGGCCTCGATGATCCCAAGCTCAAAGACCTGAAGATCGGCGTGTTCCAGACCTCCGGCATTCGCGCGGCTCTTGCCAGGCGCGGCGTCGTCAACAATGTGAAACTCCAGACCCAGACTCACGACGGCGATCTCGTCATCGAGCATCAGCCCTGGTACGTGGTGCAGAAGGTGGTCGACGGGGATCTCGACGTTGCCGCCGTGTTCGGTCCCTTCGCCGGCTGGGTCAAGACCATGAAGAGCGAGCCGATCACGATCCTGCCGGTCAATCTCGACGATGACAAAGTGCCGCTCGAGTTCGAGCTCGCCATCGGGGTGCGCAAGACCGACGCCTTTCTGAAATACATGCTCGAATTCGCGCTCGAGGATCACGCCGAAGAAGTCGAGAAGATCCTAAAGGACTATGGCGTACCGCTGGTCCAGTGCAGCCGGTGCATCGTCGCCGGCGATCTGCCCGCGCATGGCGCCTACATCGCCATGGCCGACCAGAAATTCGAGGCGCGCCCCGATCTCGCTTCGCCCGACCAGGTCGTGACCAAGGAGAAGCTCGAGCGCTGGATCGCCGAGGGTGCCGACCTCAACCAAGAGCTCAGCAACGCGATCAACGCCAGCGATGCGGAGCGGGTGAAGTTCCTTGTGGAGAAGGGCGCCGAGGTGAACAAGCCCGACCCGCAAGACTGGCTGCCCATTATCAACGCGGCGCGCCAGCGCAACGATCGCATGATCAAGACGCTCATCGATCTCGGCGCCGATCCCAATCTTGCCGATAAGAGCGGAACGACGGCTCTCGCGGCCGCCGCGATGCGCGACCACGTTCCCTCGATCAAGATGTTGCTGGATAACGGCGCCAAAGTGGACGAGCCGGGGCCGGATGGGGTTCATCCGCTCACGCTCGCGCTCGCCGATTCGAGGTACGAAGTGGCGAAGGCATTGATCGAAGCCGGAGCCGACGTGAGCGTCGCCTCGGGCCCGGACGGACTGACGCCTCTGATGGTGGTTGCGGCGCAAGCCGCGCCGGCCGAAGGCGCGCGCTTCGTGCCCGGGAGCGCCCGGCCGACCGACATTGCCAAGGCGATCGTCGATCGCGGCGGCGCGATCAACGCCCAAGCCAAGAACGGCATGACGGCGCTGATGGTCGCCGCGGCGCATAACAACGCGCCGATGATTGGTCTTCTCATGGATGCGGGCGCCGACCCGACGCTCAAGAACGCGCAAGGGCTGACCGCAACCGATGTCGCCGAGAAGAACGGAAATCTCGAGGCGGCCCAGGCCATTTTGGTCTTGGGCTCGGCGCGTTCGGCAGCCGCGCCCGCGCAAGCCGGCAGCGACGCCGAGACGAAGAGCGAGTGACCATGCGAGGTTTTTCTCGTTGGCTCCACGCCGCGCGGGCTGCGATGCTCGCATCGGCATTGAGCCTCATCATGCTTGGGCCGGTCGCGGCCGGCGAGATTGACGAGGGCACGGTCAAGCAGGCGGTCGCCGACGTCATCGCGGAGCGCTCCAAGGACGGCGCCTTCGTCTTCCACGATCCCAAGCTCGACGCCGACCTCAACCTCGTCTTCGAGCAGGTCAAGATTGTGCGCGGCATGCAAGGTTATGGCTGGTTCGCCAACACCATCTTCCACGACAAGGAAACCCCGAAGAAGCAGTACGCCATCGATTTTTGGTTCAAGCCAGACGGCGATAAGCTCACGCTGATGGACATCCGCGTGCAGAAGGGCCCGAAGCCCGAGGGCGACGGCTGGATCATGGTCACGCGCCTGCCTGTCGCTTGGTGGTGGCTGCCGGTGCAGGAGCATCCCGGCGACATGGAGGTGACCCGCGCCTGGCAGGTGATGAGCGCGATCCATAATTACATCGCCACCAACAAGGACGCGAACGGCGACCTGCCGGTCAAGGATGACAAAACGGGCGAGACCGTGCCGCTTCAATTCGTCGAAATTCACCAGCCGGTGCGCCATCTCAAGAAGGACGGTCAGTATTTTGTCTGCACCGACTTCCGCAAGCCCGGGAGCACCGACGAATATTACGACATCGATTTCTGGGTGACGCAGAAGAGCGGGAAGCTTGCGGTAAGCGAGGTCAAGATGCACAAGGTCCCCGTGCAGGAGGACGGCATCTGGACCCAACAGCCGCGTTATACCTTCGAGGGCATGGATTTCGACGTAACCAACTGAAATCGCTCAATTTTAGGTTAGTGGGCGAAAATGCCGCACCATTCAGCCGCCGCTATCGCTGCGACACGGTTGGCGCTATCAAATTGGCTCATCGACTGAGCGCATCGACAATCAACAATAACTCAAGCTAGGGCAAGGAAACGCAAAGTGCACAAGATCACCACCGGAATTCTGACCATCGTGATTGTAGCCGGCATGGGAGCCTTCGCCTGGAAGGCCTGTGCCACCGACGAGCCGGCACAGCAGGCGGTTCCAGCCACGCCGGCAGCGGAGCCGGCCGCTCCCGCAGCCGGGGCAGCGCCGGCAGGCGAGGCAGCACCAGCAGACGCGGCGGCGCCGGCAGCCGCAGGCGGCGGCGAATGCTGCAAGCCTGGCGACACCACGCCCCCGCTCGACCTCATCAAGGCCACGCCCAAGGGCGGATTGCACAATCCCTATAACGACAAGATCGCCGAGATGACTGACGAGGGTCACAAGAAATATCTCTCCTTCAGCTGCAATGGCTGTCATGGCGGCGGCGGCGGCGGTGGCATGTGCGTGCCGCTCACCAACGACACGTGGGTCTATGGTCCGGACGACGACACGTTGTTCAGACTGGTCGCACTCGGCTCGGTCGATTTGAGCAAGGCGGGCTATAAGCGGGTCAAGAGCGAGGTCGTGGTTGGCCCCATGCCGCCCTTCGGCGGCATCATCAAGACCTCCGACGATCTGTGGAAGGTCATCGCGTGGATGCGGTCGGTGAACCCTGGTTCCGAGAAGAAGCCGCCGCTGCAATAGAGCGGGGGCAAGCTCCTCCCGCATGAAATTTTGGTAAGCCGCCAAGCTCCCACCGGGCTTGGCGGCTTTTTCGCGCGCCTCGCGATGCCACCCTTGGCATAGAGGCTTGCCGCGGCCTGGAAGCAGCTTTGCCGATTTCCCATGTGGAGTGGGGCGTTCGCGCTTATTAACTTCGGCGTGTGCTTACCCTATTGTGCAGCGCGACTTGCCAAGGTCCGGCAGGTTTGAAAGATAGTGCCCTAGTCCCCCATGTTCGAGCGAGATTGCTCGCCAAAGCCCGATTGGTCACCCGCCCCCATAGGAGCAACGCTCTCGCCGATGTGGAGTTCATTGTTCGTCCGCCTGCCTAAGCGGCGCAAGTTTCTCGCAACGCTTGTTGCCCTCGCGCTTCTCGTCCCGGCCTCGTTCGCGATCGCGCTCGGCGAAACGCCGGAGCCGGCTTCGCCCGCAGCGCCGGCTGCGCCCGCCGCAGAGGCACCTGAGGCAGGCGCGGCAACTGAAACACCGAAGGCGCCTCCGGCTTCTGCCGCGCCGGAAACCGGCGAGGCTCCGAAAGCGCCTCCGGCTGACGCCGCGCCGGAAACCGGCGAGGCCCCGAAAACGCCGCCTGCTGACGCCGCGCCGGAAGCCGGCGAGGCTCCGAAGAAGAACCTGCGGGTTGTCTATCTCGGCAAGGAATATCCCGAGCCTCTGCCGCTTTCCTATGCCGAGAAGCCCATCACCGATAAGGGCATCCAGGGCGCGCGTCTCATGCTGAAGGAGGGGAACCAGGCCGGAAACTTGGTCGGTCACTCCTTCGAGCTGATCGAGGCGATCGTGCCGGAGAACGGAGACGTTGTCGCCAAAGCCAAGGAAGTTCTCGCCGCGGGCGAGCGCTTCATCATCGCCGACCTCGAGCCCGCCGACCTGCTCGCCGTCGCCGATCTCCCCGATGCCAAGGACGCCATCATCTTGAATATCCGTTCGAGCGCGACTTCGCTCCGGCAGGAAGACTGCCGCGTCAACGTTCTTCATGTGATTCCCGATTACGCAATGCGGGCCGATGCGCTGGGACAATATCTCGTGTGGAAGAAGTGGCCGCGCTGGTTCGTCATCAGGCGCGATACGCCGGAGGACAAGGACTATCTCGCGCAAGTGAAGCGCGCCGCCACCCGCTTTGGCGGCAAGGTGGTCAGCGAAAAGGTCTACGACCTGCCGCCCGGAGCCCGCAATCTCGATTCCGGCCACCAGCAGATTCAGGCGCAAATCCCCATGGTGACCGAAGAGGCGTACGATCACGACGCGGTTTGGGTGCTCAACAGCGACGACGATTTCGGCGACTACCTCATGTACCGGACCTACTTGCCGCGCCCCGTGGTTGGCACCCAGGGACTGCAGGCCACGTCCTGGGACAAGTCCTATACCGAATCGGGGGCGATGCATTTTCAGAACGCGATTCCCCGCCTCGCCAAGCGCCCGCCCGTCGAGCGCGACTACACCGCCTGGCTCGCCTTTCGTTCCATCGCCGACTCCGCGATGAAGTCCGGCAAGACCTCGCCCGCCGAGGTGAAGGCCTACATGTTGTCGCCGGAATTCAAGCTCGAAGGCTTCAAGGGCCAGGCGATGAGCTTCCGGGCCTGGGACCATCAGATGCGCCAGCCGATCATCCTCGGCGGAGGCACGCGCGTGCCGGTTTCGACCTCGCCGCAGGAAGGCTTCCTGCATCCCACCAACGTTACCGACACGCTTGGCTTCGACGCTCCCGAGACCAAGTGCAAGTTCAAATAGTCAGACCAAAGGTAGAAGACATGAATAGCAGCAAACTCGCCATCGCCCTCGGCGCTTCGCTCCTTCTCTGCGCGGCCCCGGCTTCCGCCGCGACCATCTTCGTCTCGAACGAAAAGGACAACACGATCACCGTGCTCAACGGCGAAACGCTGGAGACGATCAAGACGATCAAGGTCTCGCGGCGTCCGCGCGGCATCGTTCTCAGCCCCGATTTCAAGGAGCTGTTCGTTGCCGCCGGGGACGGCGACATCATGGACGTGATCGACACCAAGACGCTCGAGGTCACCCGCCAGCTCGAATCGGGTCCCGACCCCGAGTTGATGGCGGTCGATTCGACCGGCCAGATCATCTACATCGCCAACGAGGACGACTCGCTCGTTACCATCATGGACATCAAGAGCGGCGAGGTGGTTGGCGAGGTGCCGGTTGGCGTCGAGCCCGAAGGCATGACCGTCAGTTCCGACGACCGCTACACCGCCGCGACGTCCGAGAGCACGAGCATGGCGCATATCATCGACAACAAGACCAGGAATCTGGTCGGCAATATTCTCGTCGATAGCCGTCCGCGCGAGGCGAAGTTCACCAAGGACAAGAAGGAGCTGTGGGTCTCATCCGAGGTTGGCGGCACGATCTCGATCGTCGATACCAGCAACTGGGACAACCCCAAGAGCTGGAAGGTGGTCAAGAAGATCGGCTTTGAGGTCGAAGGCGTGCGTCCCGAGCAGCTCCAGCCCGTCGGCATGGATTTCAGCGCCGACGGAAAGCTCATGTTCGTCCCGCTCGGGCCGTCCAATCGTGTCGCCGTGATCGACACGGCGACCAAGGAGGTCAAGGACTATATCCTGGTTGGCCAGCGTCCTTGGCACGGCGAGCTCGGCCCCGACGGCAAGAAATATTACGTCGCCAACGGCCTCACCAACGACATCACGATCATCGACGTCGAGTCGCTCAAAGCGGAGAAGTCGGTGCCGGTCGGACGCCTGCCCTGGGGCGTCGCCATCATGCCGTAAAGGCGGCGGACTTAGTCCCTTGGAAGCTGGTTTCGTCACCCGATCAGGAAACCTGATCGCTTTGGCGATCGGCGGCGAGCCGGGGAAGGGGTTGAAATCGCGGTAAAAAACGGCGTCACGCGCTGCGCCTCGACCGGGCCCGAAATCAGTGTGCGGCAGCCTTTCCCGCACGCTTCGCGCGAGGCCGCGCGGCTTCGGCATTGCCGCCGAGAATCGGGGCAAGTTCCCGCGCTTCGCGGACCAGCGCGTTGATGAGCGGCGTGAGCGGGTTGCGGTGGGGAACAACCAGCCCGATCGAATGGGTGACTTCGGGTTCGACGATCGGGATGGTGCGGACCGTCTCGGTGAGCCCGAGGACCTCGGCGAGCTTCGCCGGCATGACGCTTGCCCAGCGGCCGGTGCGGACATGGGCGAACAGCACGAGAATGGAGTCGGACTCAAGCGTCGGCGCC
>DASTKZ010000133.1:0-18290 GCA_035715445.1 Methyloceanibacter sp. | reverse complement strand
TTGATCGCAGCCCATGAGCAAAGTAGCTGCGAAGGACGCACCGATAGCTTCGCATGGATTGGAAGCTGGCAGCTAGGTACCCGCTTGACTGCCCATGTTGCATGTTGCACTATGGATACTAGTCAACAGGGAGAGGGACATGTCCATTCGCAAGCGAACCTGGACAACGTCGAGCGGCAAGAAGCGCGAGGCTTTCGTCGTTGACTTTAGAGACGCCAAAGGTCGGCGCACTCTAAAGACGTTCGCCACCGAGAAGGAGGCGAAGAGGTTCCGTGGTGAGGTCGAGCAGCCGGGCCACAAGCATGTCGGCGTACGCTCGACACCAACAATGCGGGAAGCCGCCGACAGGTGGCTCGTCGCCGTCGAGCATGGGGCGCGTCGTGGGGCCACGGAGTCAATCGAACCCGCTACGCTCCGGCAGTACCGCTACCACGTCCAGCAGCACATTGAGCCGCAGCTTGGCGACGAGAAGATCGGCGCACTGACCGAGGAGCGTGTGCAGCGGTTCCGTGACCATCTTCTTCGGAAGCTGTCTCGCGGCATGGCGAAGAAGGTGATGCAGACGCTCAAAGCGATCTTGGTGGAGGCGCGGTACCAGGGCGAGGCGCTAAACGTGACGGTGGGCAAGGACAACAGGCGGCACAAACAGCCGGTCGCCATCCCGTCGCCGTCCGAGATCAGGGCGTTATTCTCCATCCTCGATGAGCGCCAATTGCGGTGGCGCGCGCTGATCTCTACTGCCGTTCACACCGGAATGCGGCCCAGTGAGTTGCGCGGTCTGCCCTGGTCTGCCGTGGATCTCAAGCACGGCACGATCCGGGTCATGCAGCGGGCCGACGAGACGGGCAAGATAGGATCGCCCAAGAGTGCAGCCGCTCGCCGCGTGATTGACATCCCATTGTCACTGGTGGCGTTGCTGCGCCAGTGGAAGATGGCGAGCGGGCATGAACTGGTGTTCGCCAATGGAGCGGGCAATGTCGAGAGCCTCGCCAACATCACGAACCGTTGTTGGAAGCCTCTGCTGGCGGCTGCGGGGATCAGAAAGCACTACAGGCTCTACTCCCTGCGCCACTACCGAGCCTCTGCTCTGATCGAGGACGGCGCAAACCCGAAAGAGGTCCAGGTCGAGATGGGCCACAGCGACATCAGCGTGACGTTCGACGTGTACGGGCACCTATTCCATGACGATGACGCCAAGTTGCGGCGCAAGGAGAGGGCCGAGCGTTTGGCGAGCCAGATGCAACATGAGACGCGACATGCAAGCTCAAAAGGGCGAATTTCAGCCGTTTAGGGGTTAGAGAAAGTAGCTTCCCAAGCTACGGGTCGTGGGTTCAATCCCCACCGCCCGCTCCAATTTTTCACTGACTTAACTCAGACGGGCGGGCTTTGCTTCCAACTTCAAGGTCCGCCAATGACCCAAAGCGGACATAGCTGTCAAAGATCGCAGCTATTGGCGGTCGCTGCCTGAGGAAGCTCGAGCCCAAGCTCGGCTGCCTTCTCGCGGACTTCTACTTCGGTGCGCCTCAGGAAGGTGGCAATGTGGCCGACGGTGCGCCGGTGCTCGATCCTGTTGCGGAGAGAAAACAGGTCGTTCTTGGACCATTCTTTGCCAGTGTTGAGATCAGGCCGATCGGTCATGCGATCCACCCCAACTCCCGCGCCTTGTCGTTGGCGAGCTTGTAAGCGGCAGTTAGGAAGTCTGCCAGGCTCATTGAGACACTCCTGTCCTCCTTCCTCGGGAAGCTTCTAACGAGAAGCTGAGGGGAGTCTGCCGGTTTGCGATACTTCACCACGTAGTGGTCGGTGCCCGACGCCGAGACTACAATCTCGCTACCCTGCACCGCCACGCGAAGCACGGGCGTGTGTATCGGGCGGGCCGGCGGTCGGCGCTTGTTCCATTGCATGGATAGTGGCAGAGGATTTCTAGAGGACATTGGCACACTCCCTTCGCACTTTGCAGGCGGGAGCGTGACTTATTACTCTCAGCCACCGGTGCCTGTGGCGATCTCTGACCGGTGATTTGGACAGCATAACAGGGTTTAACGGCGGTCGAGTCTTTAATCTGAAGGCGGTCTACGGCCCGTCAGCTAGGTCCGTTATTGGCACGTCGGACATTACAAGCGCACGCGGCGATGTCGCACTTCGACGAGTTAAGACTCGCTATTTGGCCCATGTAGGCGCAGGGTCAACCATCACCCGCGACAGAAAGGCGGGGAGCCATGCTAGGCAATCCCCACGAATGTCGTTTGAATGCAAAGCGCTTTTTGCGGCTTGCGAAACGCGCGAGCGGGCGCGAAATGCGTCGGAACTTGACTGATCTCGCAGAGATATGGACCAAGCTGGCGGCGGAAAGTGAATCCGACAATGGCCTGCTTCGCACGTTTTCGGAGCTGGAGTTCAGCGAGCCTTATGACGCTTTGCCACGGGCTTTGAGGCTTCGCGCTTAGCTGGATACGCGGGGGGGCATGGAAAGTTCAGTTGAGTATTTCTTCGCGGCCGACATACGCGTTGCTGACGAAGCTGCGCGTAGGCAAGGCTGGCAACCGCATGGGCGCACAGGATGGGTCAAAGCTGACGGCAATGAGGTTCACTTCATCTGCCTCGAAGAGCAGCTGTCCGTCGTAGGCAGGGACGTGACAATCTACTTCGTGGGCGAGCTATCGCAGCAGATCAAACGCTTCAGACAGAAGTGGACCAGGCTTCGAAGGTGAATGAACCGGCGAGCAGGGGTTTCGGATCAAGCGCATCATTCGAAAGAGGGGTTGAGACGTGCCGACTTACACAGACGTCGACGTCATCAAAGCTCTCTTCGCCTATGATGCGAAGGGCGGCGGCCCAACTGGACTGAGGCGGTTCATCGACGATACCTTCCCGGGCATTCCCGAGAAGCAACTCATCCGCTGCATGGACGTGGCCCTCACCGAACCGCTCTGTCACCCCGTCCTCGACGCCGAGGCAGCCGAGCTCGCCGACGAGGCACTCAGGAAGGCCGGACGCGACGACCTCGCCGAGTTTCTGCGAGAGGGAAGCGACGACGCAAACGAGCTCCTCGAAAAACTGAAGAAACTCGGTGAGCGCGACTCCCCTAAGAAGTTCTTACACTAGTGCACGCCAATGGTAGACCCGGGTTGTGGTGTCGCTAAAAGCGACATTCTGACGTGCGCCCGCTTACTCTCTCGCGCGCGCGGACATTGATGCTCCGAGCATGTTCGTTATGGGCTCGCGAGCAGACCAGCGCGATCGCCGTCTTCGACAAGGAACATAGATCTCAATTCCGAGTTTTTTTTGATAGTCAAGCTCATCGGAGACTACGCATGGACACGACCACCCTTCTCATCATTATCCTCGTTCTAATTCTGTTGTTTGGCGGCGGTTGGTATGGCCGCGGCCGGTGGTATTAGGACGTCAGGATATTTGGAACTTCACCAACGTTTCCTCGTTATTGCCAGCACGAAGGAGGAAGCGAAATGTTGAATCTCGTTAGGTACGACGGTCCCGGTTTCGTCACCGGAAGTGTCCTGGCCCTCTTGACCTTTGCCGCAATCTTTCTCCTTACGCTGTCCTTCTAGCTAGCGACTGTCGTTGTCGTTGGGGAAGACGATTTTCCAGTCATTCTTCATATCGACGACGGTCCAATCGTTTGCGTCCGCCAGATCGAGTGCCTTGTCCAGACGCCCGACCTTCGAGTCCCGATCGTAAGACCATTCGCGCTCTGCATCGGTGTGATGCAATAACCCAACAAAGCGCGCGCCACGACAAGCTGCCGTCCATTGCAGCATTTCCGCGTCGCCATCTGAGTTGCCAAGCAAAGATCGGCCGCCGACCAATAAATCTGTCTATGGCGACTGGCTTGCCTGCCCCGTCCTGCAAGACTTCGAGTTGCGGAATTTTCATCAACACGGGGCCGGTCGCTCCGAGTCTGAAGTCGGTGACAGTCGTCGACCCGATCACCTGCTCGGAAGGAATGCGGTAAGTTTCTTCGGCAAAGACGCGAATGAAATCCGCACCGGCGCCCGACACGATGAAGCTTTTGAACGCGTTCGCTCTTAGATAGTCGAGCAACTCCAACATTGGCTGATACGCAAGGTCGGTATAGGCGCACCCGAACCGCGGATCTTTTGCGGCACGGAGCCACCCGGCGACGATGTCCGAAAACCGCTCGGTGCTCATGCCGGATTGAGTTGTCTTGATGATCTCGAATATCTCTTTCTCATCGAGCGTGGCCAGGCCATCTAGGCCGCCATCGACCACCGTTCGGAACGGCTCCGTTCTTCTCAGGGCCCGATTCATCCGAGCCAGTGATTTCAGCCTGTCGGCCACAAAGAGGAACTGGATGCAGTTCGGCTGTTCCGGCCAAAGTGTGCCATCATTGTCGAACACCGCGATGCGATCGCTCGGCGGCACGAAATCCGCCGTTTCGTGCTCAGTGACCCGCTTCACAAAGCGCCTTCGCCGCGCCTTCGTTCCAGGAGGGAAGTGGGTCCGCCGGCACTTATCTCAAGGCGACCAACAGGTCGCTCTCGTCGATCTTGTAGATTTCGCGACCGGCGATGGAATTCAGGATGGCCGCGTTCCTCCCCGGCGCCGTGACGAAGCTTGAATCCCCCAATCCGTGCGTGTCTTTGTTCTGCGATTGAACAAAGATCATGCGGTCCGATGGGCCATCCCATGTCACCGCGTATCCCGTGCGGTCCTGATTTTTCTCAATGCGCCGCCTTAGCTCCGGTCCGATGACAGACGATTCCAATATGGTTTCATCATCAAGGCCGGTGCACAAAATGACGCAATCGTAGTCGGCAACGTCCGTCTTGCCGGCTGAGACAATGCTGGCTTTCACCGAAACGCCCGAAGGATTCTCTCGCACTTCGACGACTTCGGTGTTGGCTTGCACATGAACGGTTGGGCGGGCTTTTTCGGGCCCCGGAAGGTGCCGCAACTGGTACAGTCTCTGATAGAGCGCTTGGGCAAGAAGAGGCAGCATGCCGTTGGCGACGCTCTTGTCATCATTGTTGATTTTCTCGCGCGCCTTGCCGGTCAGACTCGAAAATACCTGTGCGTAGGCGGTCGAAAACATCTCTCGCGAAAAATTGCTGGTATCCAGGGCGCGAAATGACGTTTCACTCGTAAGCCAATCGATCCGCACCGGTCGTTCTGAAAATTTGTCCAGCAGATAGTTCAGACACTCTGCCGCCGATTGTCCTCCGCCGACAACGAGAATGCGGCTCAGCGTCTCTGGAAACGTGAAGCCGAGAAGTCTGGAGACATCGACGATTCTCCTTGATCGGCTCTCTTCGACGCCGGACCTTGGCCGTCCACCACAGCCAAAAACGATGTGCTTTGTCTCGCAGCCGCCTTGGGCTCCGGCATCGACGACGAACAGTTTCTTTTTGGCATCGTAGTCGACGCGGTTCACTGCCACCCCGAGGATCACGTCGCCGATCTGCCCCGCTACCCACCTGAAATAATCTTCAAATTCACGTCGTGTCGGATAGATCGTCGATGAGCACAAGAATTGGTCGAGGCGCGCTTGCGCTTTCAGATAGTTGAGGAAAGAAAATCTGCTGGTAGGATCGATGGGGGTGACGAGATCCCGATAGAACTCGGTTTGCATCAGAGTTCCCGGGAACATCTGCAGCGAGTGCCAGAATACGTTTGCCTCGCGCTCGAAGAAGGTCGCGGTTATCGACGCAAGCCCGCGCTCCCTCGCAGTCGTAAGCAGAGAGGCGAGGCTGAGATTTGCCGGCCCTGCGCCTACGCCTATGAGATCCCTCTCCACAGTTTGACGGAAATCCTCCTCTCTGAGGACGCCGCGGCAAGCGGACAGCCTGGTCGCTAGAGCGCTGAAAGAATCTGATGAGCGAGGTCCAGCAAGATGAGCCCAAGCCAACTACCAAAAATTAGGCCCGCCAGTCTCCACGCCTGCAACTCACTCATCTCGGTCCCTCGATACTCTCGGGGGCTACGCCTCAACTCGTTGCAGGAAAATACGTGGCGAGTTGGGGAAGCGGAGCCGGCCGCTACTTGAGACAGCACTCCGTTTTTAGCAGAAGAAAAAACAGGAAGTCGAGTGTCAAAGCGGAGATCGCGTCGAGATCGTTTGCTTGTGCCAATTTGGAACTTCGACGCCAAGCGCCTGACGCGCATCAGGATCATTTCCGACTTCGAGCAGGGCGGTTCAGGTCCGGCACGTCCTCGCCGAGAGCGGTGGCAAGGTCGATCTGGTGATCCTGTTCTTGCACGAGGATCTCGCGAATCTGCTCGGCCATGGCGAACTCGCCGAGGTCCTCGCATTGCCGGATACGCTCCCGATAGTTGCGAATGGTCTCGTTTTCGTTATCGAGATCAAATCTCAGCATATCACGCGGCTTATCCGAAAGTTTCACCGGCCTCGGCGTCGCGGTCGGCATCTCGCCCAAGTAGTCAATTTGGCGCGAGATCGTGAGCGCGTGCTCAAGTTCCTGCTTGGCGTGCTCGACGAGCTGGTCGGCAATATTCATGTATTCCGCGCCCTTCAGCACCTGGGAATAGACCACATAGGCGATGATCGCCTGGTACTCGCGCGCGAGATCCTCGTTCAGAAGTTTCGCCAACTCTTTTCGGGAAATTGCTTTTTGAGCCATTTCTGCCCTCGTTTCACCAATCATGTTTAGGGGAGACCGAGATAAGCCATGCGTAGAAGTGCAGCACTATAACTCATGCAAGGGGCCAGTGTTTCCCTGACTTGGCCGGTTTGGCGCTTTTTCGGGTTCAGCGCGGCGAGGGACTGGCGGACGACATCATGGGACAGCCGAGCGTCTTCTCGAACGCCTTCACCAGATCGTCGCGGTTCTCCGCCGTGATGTAGAGGCCGCCGGTTTCCTCGGCGAGACATTTCACATCGAGGAAGCTCTGCGCGCCGGTCCAGCGGAAAGCCTTCAGCTGATAGCCGATGACATGAACGGTGAGTTGATTGTTCGCATCCTTGAGCGCTTTGCCGAGTTCGCAGGGCGCGCCGCCGCAGGTCTCCTCGCCGTCGGTCAGCAAGACGACGACGCCTCTCGCCGTTTGTTCATGCAGGACCGCGGCCGCCAACTTCACCGCATCGACGAGCGGGGTCTTCCCCGCCGGGTTGAGCCCGTTCACCACGCTCATGATCCGCGCGGCCGCGCTCGACATCGGCCGGTAGTCGAGCGCGATATTGCATTGGCCGTAAGGCCCGGGGCCGTAAGTGATGAGCCCGACCTTGCGAAACTTCGTGGCCGTCGGCAACACCTGCCCCAAGGCCTTGCGGACCTCGTCAATGCGCGTCACATCGCTGAACAGGCCTTGAACCGTATTGCCGGCCATCGACCCCGACGCATCGAAGACGATCATCGCGTCCTCGGTGCAAGGGTCCCGGGTTTCCTCGGTCGGTCCAGCCGCAGAGGCGGGCAGGAGCGAGACGAGCACGAAGGCAAGGGGGCAGGCGTAGCGTGACAGCAGGTTCATTTCCGCACCTTATCCGAGTGCGCGCATTGTTACAGAGGCGAAATCGACCAAACGTCGATCCCGGCGCGCCAAGCTCGGCCTAGAGCCCTGCCTGGATGGCCTTGAGCAGCCGGAAGCGCATGGCGCTGTCGTTGCTCTTGAGCGAGATCACGAAGCGCACGCGCCCGTGTTTCGCAGTGTGGGCGTAGCCCGCCAAGGTGCGGACGCCGGAAAAGGTGCCGGTCTTGAACAGGGTGCCGTCACCGCTGCGGAGCAGGCTTGCATTGGGCTCGAACAGCTTGAGCACCTGAGCAAGGCCGCGGGCCGTGAAACGGTTGTCGCGGCTGATGCCCGAGCCCTCGACGAGATGGATGGATTCGGCGAGGCCGTTGGCGGCAAGCATGCCGTTCGCGACCTTGAGCGATTTCTCGAGGCTGACGGGGCCGCCAAGAGTCCCCCCAACTTCAAGGAAGACCTGGTTGGCGATGTAGTTGTTCGACCCGATGAGCAGCTGCGTGAGGATCTGCGAGAGCGTGCGGGATTGGCGATGAACGTAGACCGGCTTCAGGCCCTCGGGCACGGTTCCGGTCGTGACCTTGCCCTTGACGCTGCCGCCTTCCCGATCGATGAACGCCGCGATCAGCTCGCCCGCGTATTTCAGGCTCACCGCCGGGTCCTTGCTCAGGCTGATGCGACCGCGACCTTTAGGGCCTCGCGCCATGAACTGGCTGATCGCGACCGGCGTGATCGGGGTCTGCTGTTCGGCGGAGCGAACCGTGTTGCCCTTGCGCACGGCGCTGATCGTATTGAAGTTCACCGCAAGCGCGGTGTTCAGCGCGTCATAGGCTTCGCTCGTGTTCTCGATGCCCGGAATACGGAGATCGGTGGGGTAGTAGCTCGCGTCGAGCACGATGCCGGTGACGGGCTCCTTGCCGATCGCGGCCACGAGATCCCGCGCGAGCGGCGCCAGTTCCTCGGAGATCAGGAACGGATCGCCGCCCCCGCGCACGTAGAGCTTCCGGTCGCCGTCGAGGTAGAAGCGCGTCTCGAAGCGGTAGTCTCCGCCGAGCACCTCCATCGCGAGCCAAGCCGTCACGATCTTGGCGACGGAGGCCGGGACAAAGGGTTGGTCGGCGTTCTGGGCGACGAGCTCGTTGCCCTTCTCGTCCATCACGAGCACGGTCCCCGACGGCGCAAGCGCCGCGACCTTCTCCTTCACGCCGGCGACCGCGGGCGCGGTCACGAGGATCAGGGCAACGGCAAGCAGGCGAAACCACATGGCAAGCAAGCGCTCTTGAGCATTTGATTATGACAGAGACGTATCGTAGCCAGACTTGGCGCGCGCGTGAACAGAGCGCAGCGGCCTTAAGTCAGCGGGTGGCCCGTGGTGAAAAAAGGCAAGAAAACCAAGACCGGGATCTATCATCCCCCGAAACCGGGAATGCCATATTTGGTGGTGACGGTCTCCCCCGAGGGGGTCACGGCGACGGCGGTCGAAACCAAGGACGAGGCGCGAATCCTCGCTTCCAAAAAAACGGCGGCCGTGGTCGTGGAAGACGTGACGAACAGAACCTGATCCATGCACCAGGCGTGAGCGTGTGCCAATGGCTCGAGGCACGCTCAGGGAAGAAGCCGCGATCTAGTGGGCGAGCTTGACGGCGCCGGTGTAGAGCGCGCCGCCGATCACGCAAGGAAGCGCGATATAGGCCTGCCCGAGAGCCGAGGCCGCGACGCAGCCGGTGGCAATCGCGATCGATCCCGCGGTCGCGCCCTTGGTCATTCCCGATTCGTTGCTGAGCTTCTGTCGTTGCGCATCTTCGATGGCGCCGAACTGGTCCTTTCGGACTTTCTCCGACTCGAAATCCTCGGCGGCCTTGATCACGTCCTTGAGCGGTACAGCGATCTCCTCCGGCTGGCGCCCAGACTCGGCGCGGTAGAGCGCGAGCAACTGGCGGTCGCGCTCGGCGTAGGAAGCGAGCGTCCATTTCGCCGTGCCGCCGGTCGTGATCTTGTCCACCGCGCTCGGGTCACGGCCCCAGCCCGAGAACACCTTGCGGAAGGAGAAGCCGCCATCGGCCTTGGTCTTCGACCAGCGCAGCGCTTCCATGATGCGAACCACGGGCTCGTGCTGGCCAGTGGCGACGTAATAGCCCCATAGCGCGTAAATGCCGGGTGAGCCGCCAGTATCGAGGGGCAGCGTCATCAGCGTCGGCCGCTTGTCATTGAGAAAATCGTCGATCAAGGGCCGGCGCAGCGGCATGCGCGAGGAATTCTTCTCAAGCAGCTCGCGCCAATCGGGGCGGCCCGAATAGACGATCGCCCTGATGATAATGGCCTGCTCCTTGTCCGGCATCGGGAACATCTTTGGGACCAGGCTCGGACCGTCCTTCGGATTGCTGCCGAGCACGCCGGCGATGAAGCCGATGCAGAACCATGCCTTCTCCTCATCGCCGAAGAGGCCAAAATCGTTCATGGCGTGAACCGCCCCCGGAACGCGCCAGGGCTCTTTATGGTCGCGATAGTTCGAGATCCAATCCATGAGTTGGTCAGGCGAGGTGAAGCCGCCATCCCGCTCGCGCGAGGCTTGAGCGTCACCGGTCATGTCTGGCGGAGGCGAAGGCGCGGCGGTTTGCGGCGCGACCGGAATAGCAGGCGCGAGCACAGCCGGAACAGGCGGGCGCATATACGTCTCGGTCTTCACCTCGGTCGGCCGGGCCGCGGCCTGAACGGACGACGGCGGCGCATCGGAAGGAACGGGCGAGGCTCGAGTGGGCGAGGGGGTCGCTGCTTGAGGGGGCGCAAGAAGAGACGGCACTTGCAGTTGAGGCGCGGTCTGCTTCGCCACCGAGCTTGTGCGCGCCGGTTCTTCAGCGGCGCAAGGCAGGCTTAACGCGAGCGCGGTGACGGAGGCGAGCGCAATAAGCGCACAACTACGCATGTCATCAGCTTCCCTGCCCCCCGGCCCCAGAAGTGCTGACAATGGCGACTCTTGATACCCTCGGGCGTGCCGACCCGTAGACTATTGATTTTCAGTAGTTTCGTGGCTTTTTCACGGCCAGCGCCCAAGATCGGTTCGGATGAGGGCCTGGTTCGGCCGCGAAAAAAACCGGCCGCCTTCCCGACTGACTGAGCCGGAAGGGCGGCCGGTTCGCTTTGCGACGCTAGGGAAACGGCGCAATGCCGCGGAAGCGCGTGCCTCCCTTAAGATCCGGCATCTCCTGGGTCTCGCGAAGCTGGCCCAGCCAGGGTTTTCGCGCGTCTCGTGGCCGAACTCTTGCCAGCAGCATGCCTAATTAATTATCATTAGTCCAATCGATGACATCAATGACCGGTATCGACCACGCTAATTTGAGTAGGCTCGACCTCAACCTGCTGGTCGCCTTCGATGCGCTGCTCACCGAGCGGAGCGTCACGCGCGCCGCGGCGCGCATCGGTCTCGGCCAGTCGGCGATGAGTCACAATCTCGGGCGGCTCAGGGCTCTGTTCGGCGACGAGCTCCTGACGCGCGGCGCCGACGGCATGCGGCCGACGCCGCGGGCGCTTGCGCTCGTCGATCCGGTGCGCGTGACGCTCGCACAGATTCAGGCGGCGGTGCTTCAGCGCGAAGCCTTCGATCCTGCGACCGCCGAACGAACCTTCCGCGTTGGCCTCGCCGACTCGATCGAAGTCGCAATCGTGCCCGGTCTCATGGCGCGGCTTCGCCGCGAAGCGCCCGGGGTCGCCTTGCGCTTGCGCCCGCTCAACCAGCTTACGATTTTGGACGACCTCGACATCGGTGCGCTCGATCTCGGCATCGGCGTGTTCGGCCACGGCCAAGTCCATCACAAGCGACGTCCGCTCTACACCGACAGCTTTCTCTGCCTGTTCAATCTGGCGCTGCTCGATTTCCGGCGGCCAATCTCGCTCGAGAATTATTTGAGCGTGCCGCACGTGCTGACGAGCCTCGGCGACGACGCGCATGGCGCTGTCGACGAGGCGCTGGCCAAGCTCAAGCTGAAGCGAACCGTCGCCTTGGTCACGCCGGGCTTCCTCGCCGTGCCCTTCGTGGTGGCGCGCGCGCCGCTGATCACAACCATGCCGCTCAGGCTCGCGCGCTATTTCGCCGAAGCCTTTCAACTTGCCACCAGTCCCGCGCCGGTCCAATTGCCGAGTCTGGCCGTCTCGCTGATATGGCATGCGAGCTTCGACCCCGACCCCGGCCATATCTGGCTACGCCAGACCATCGCCGCGGTCGCCGCGGAGGTCGCGCACGAGCTCTAGATCTGGAGCGCTTCTGTGTGGACAACTTTGTTTTGGCGGGCTTTTCCCGCGGAGATGGCAGCATATTTGCCACCTGTCGACTCGTCAGGCAGGGTGTCTTGGCGAGGGTTGAAGAGCGATTGAAGGAGGTTCTCCCATGGCTGCAAGCACAGCATCTGGAAAGAGGAGCCCGGCGGCAACCAAGGAGCGTTGCGACGCGCTAAGCGAAGTCTTGGCGGATAATTGGTGGGCGGTGGGCTTGCGCGGAATCCTGGGGATCGTGTTCGGCCTGATCTGCTTGCTGACGCCCGGCGTGGCGCTCGGCGCCTTTGTTATCCTGTTCGCGGCCTACATGTTCGTGGACGGCGGCTTCGCGATCGCGTCGGCCTGGAAAGCGGCGCGCAGCGGCGAGCGCTGGGGCCTGCTCATCGTCGAGGGCCTCGTCGATATCGCGGCCGGCCTCCTTGCCGTCATTTGGCCGGCGATCACGATGGTGGCGCTGATCTGGCTCGTCGCGATTTGGGCGATCGTGTCCGGCGCGCTCATGCTCTACGCCGCCTTTATGCTCAACCGCGATCATGGCCGCTGGTGGCTCGCGCTCGGCGGCATCGCCTCGCTGATCTTCGGCGTCCTGCTCGTGATCGAGCCTTTGGTCGGGGCGGTGGTTTTGACCATGTGGATCGGCGCCTATGCCATCGTGTTCGGCGGCGTCCTGCTGGTTCTCGCCTTCCAGCTCCATTCGCGCAAAGAAGAGCGGGAGCGAAAAGCGCCGGCGGGAGCGAAGAAGGCCTAAGCAGCGTCATCCCCGTACGCTATTATCGGGGCGCGGCGGCCGCGCCCCGATTTCTTCAAGTCCCTGCCATGCCCGTGACAGCGTTGCCCAAAGTCAAATTGCCGAGCGGGGAGACCGTGCCGCAACTCGGCCAGGGGACTTGGCGCATGGGCGAGAGCGTGGCCGCGCGGAAAGAGGAAATCGCCGCCCTCAAACTCGGCATCGATCTCGGCATGACCCTGATCGACACCGCCGAGATGTATGGCAACGGTGGCGCCGAGGAGATCGTGGCCGAGGCCGTGCGCGGACGGCGCGACGAATGCTTCATCGTGAGCAAGGTGCTGCCCGAGAATTCGACCAAGGCCGACACCGTCGCCGCCTGCGCCCGCAGCCTGAAGCGGCTCAAGACCGATCGCATCGACCTCTATCTGCTGCATTGGCGCGGGCGGCCAAAGCTCGAAGAGACGCTCGCGGGCTTTGAGGAGCTGATCGAGGCGGGCGCGATCCGCTATTGGGGCGTCAGCAATTTCGACGTCGGCGACATGGAGGAGCTGTTCCAGCTTTCCGGCGGGGAGGCCTGCGCCGGCAATCAGGTGCTCTACAATCTGCGCCGGCGCGGCATCGAGGCGGGACTTCTGCCCTGGTGCCGCGAGCGCGCCGTCCCAATCATGGCCTATTCGCCCTTCGAAGAGGGGCGGTTGTTGCGCGAACGGGTGCTGACGGGCGTGGCGATCCGCCATCGCGCGACGACCGCGCAGATCGCGCTCGCCTGGATTCTCCGGCATGGCGACATGATGGTGATTCCGAAGACCTCGACGGCCGCGCGGGTGCAAGAGAACCGCGCCGCGCTCGACATCGAACTGACCGAACGCGACCTTGCCGAACTCGCCAAGGCCTTCCCTGCGCCGAAGCGGCAACGCCCACTCGAGCTGCTGTAGGCGCGCTGTCACATGGCGTCACGGAATTGCGCTGTTGAAGGGGCGCACGTTCTGATTCCCGTCGCGACATGACCCCAGACCCGATGCCCTGGCTCTTTCTCTCCACCGCCATTCTGTTCGAGGTCGCGGGCATCACCGCGATGAAGCTCTCGCGCGGCTTCACCGAACCCGTTCCGTCGCTTGCGGTTCTCGTGTTCTACGTCTTGTCGGCCGCAGCCGTGATCCTCGCGCTGAAGCGCATCGATCTTTCGGTCACCTATGCCGTGTGGTCGGGCGTCGGCACCGCGCTCGCGGCCCTGATCGGCGTCGTCTATTTCCGCGAGCCGGTCACCGCGTTGAAGCTCGCCTCGCTCGCTTTGGTCGTCTTGGGCGTCGCCGGGCTCTCGCTTGCCGCCAAGCCAATGCACTGACGCGCGGGGATTTCCCCGCTAACATCGGGGGCATGGACGGCTTCTTCGGACAGAGCGACGGCCTTATTCGCTTTTCCATCTTCGCAGGCGTGTTCCTGGCGATGGCGCTGATCGAGCTTTTGTGGCCGAAGCGCAAGCTCCTCGTCTCGAAACGGAAGCGCTGGCTCACCAATCTCGGCATCAGCGCGACCGGCACGCTCCTGCTCCGGCTCATGGCCGCCACGGCCGTGCCGGTCGCGGCCGTCGCCGCCGCCTTCTACGCCGAGGCGCATGGGATCGGGCTCCTGAACCAAGTCGTATGGCCGGCCTCAATCAAGATCGCTATCGCGCTTGCCGCGCTCGATCTCGCCATCTGGGCGCAACATTGGGCCTCGCACAAGGTGCCCTTGTTCTGGCGCCTGCATCAGGTGCACCACGCCGACCGCGACATCGACGTGACCACGGCGGTTCGCTTTCACCCCGTCGAGATCGGACTGTCGATGGTGTGGAAGATCGTGATCGTGCTCGCGCTCGGCGCGGCGCCTCTCGCGGTGTTCCTGTTCGAGGTGATCCTCAATGCCTGCGCCATGTTCAATCACGCCAATATCGCGCTGCCGCGAACCCTCGACCGCGTTTTGCGGCTCTTCATCGTGACGCCCGACATGCATCGGGTGCATCACTCGGTTCTCCACCGCGAGCACGATTCGAATTACGGCTTCAATCTCTCGATCTGGGATCGTCTGTTCTGCACCTACACGGCGCAGCCGCAAGCCGGCCATCAAGGCATGACGATCGGCCTCAACCCCTATCAGAGCGAGGCGCCGACGCGATTCGGCTGGTCGCTGCTGTTGCCATTCGCGAGCCAGGGGACGGACAACGGACATCGGAAATCGGATATCAGAGGAAGCTGATCGGGAAGTAGCGCAGGAACAGCTCTTCGTAGCGGCCGCTCGCATGCACCTGCTCGAGCCCATAGTTGAGGATCTGCGCGAGCTGGCGATTGCCCTTCTTCACGGCGATGCCGACGCCCTCGCCGAAGAACTTGGTGTCGAGATAGGGTCCGCCGCGGAACTCGCAGCAACCCTCGCTCGTGACCCCGTTCAGCCAGAACGTCATGCCGATGCCGTCGCCGAAGACGAAATCGATGGCGCCTTCCTTCAGCGCGCGTTGCGCGTCCTCGGCGTTGTCGAATGTCGCGAGCCGAACATCGGGAAAAAACTCCTTGAGATACGCTTCATGGCCCGTGCCCTTGGCCACGCCGACCTTCATGCCTTCGAGCGTCTCGGGGCTGATCTCCTTCAGCTGGTTTGTCTTCTTGGCGATGAAGCGGGCGGGCGTGGCGTAATAGCGCGAGGAGAAATCGGCCCTCGTCAGCGACTCGGCGCTGATGCGGATCGAGGCGATTGCCGCGTCGGCCTCGTCGGTGTCGAGGTGGGTGTAGATATCAGCCCAATCGACGTCCTTCACCTCGCACTCGACCTCCAAGGCTTCGCAGATGGCCCGGGCGAGATCGACATTGAAGCCGGTCAGCGCGCCGACCTCGTCGAAATAATGGAAAGGCGGGTAGTCGCTGTCGGTGATGAAGCGGAGCTTGGCAAGGCCGCGCATGTCAGGTTTGGGACGGAGGATGTCGCCTTGCCAGGCATCGGGCACGATGTCGTTGCGGGCCTGCGCCAAGGCCGGGCCTTGGGCTAGGACGGCGAGCGCTAGCGCAAGGAGGCCGACGGCAAACGAGCCTGCCGTTTGGCTTGACACTCTCCGCAGAAATTTGCGCGCGCCGGTCACGGGACCTGTCTTAGCGCGGCGCGAGGTTCGTTGCCAAGGATTCTGGCGCAAGGCGTGACTCCGGCCTCTGGCATTAGAGCACGAGATTGCGCGCCCTGATGCCGCGCTCGATCGCCGCCGTGGTCAGCTTGTCGAGATCGAGCGCGTCGCGCAGCATTTCGAGGAAGCGGGTTTCCTCCGGCCTCACCTCGAGATCGGCGGCCGCCACTTCGAGGGCGACGGCGTAGGCCGTCTCGCGCAGCTTCGGCGGCAGATTGGCGCGGATCAGCAAAAGCACATGATCGAGACCGCCATCGGCGCTCAGGACTTCGCCGCAACCTTCGGCCGTCTTGACCAAACCTTCGCGGTCGAAGTCGGCGAAAATCGGCATCTCCGAGACGATTTGACCGATACGGGTGAGCTCGGCATCGGTCATGGTGCGATCGACCGCCGACATCGTGACCATGACATAGATGAGCGCGGCGTGATGGTTCAGCGGCTCCGCCATGGTGTCCGTCTCCCGGTTCGTTCTGCCCGAAGCGGCGCGACCGTAGGCAATTGCGGCAGGGTCGGCAAGCCCCGCAACCTTCATGGAAAGGGTGGCGCCGGTTGGAAAATTGTGAAATTTGTCGGGTAAGCCGTAGCGCCGCAAACCACCATCCTTTCGACCACCCCATGAACCGGACCACCAGAAAAGACGCCGACGCCCTGCCTGTGGCGGCCGCCCGCGAGAGCAAGGCGTGGCCGTTCGAGGAGGCGCGCAAGGTCGTGAGCCGGATCGAGCGCGCGCCGAAGTCCGGCGCCGTCATCTTCGAGACCGGTTACGGACCCTCGGGGCTGCCGCATATCGGCACGTTCGCCGAGGTCGCCCGCACCACCATGGTGCGCCACGCCTTCCGCGTGCTGACCGAGGACAAGATCGCGACCCGGCTCATCTGCTTTTCCGACGACATGGACGGCTTAAGGAAGGTGCCCGACAACATCCCCAACAAGGAGATGGTGGCCGAGCATCTCGGCAAGCCGCTGACGCAAGTGCCCGACCCGTTCGGCGAGCATCCGAGCTTCGGCCAGCACAACAACGCGCGGCTTAGGGCTTTCCTCGACACGTTCGGGTTCGACTACGAGTTTTTCTCCGCAACGGAGTGCTACACCAGCGGCCGCTTCGACCGCACGCTGCTCAAGGTGCTCGAGCACTACGATGCGGTGAGAGACGTGATCTTGCCGACGCTCGGGCCCGAACGCCGCGCCACCTATAGCCCGTTCCTGCCGATCTCGCCGACAACGGGGCAGGTGCTGCAGGTCCCGATCGTCGATCGCGATCTTCGCGCCGGCGCCGTCATCTACAAAGACCCCGACACCGGGAAACTGACGCAGGTGCCGGTGACCGGCGGCCGTTGCAAGCTGCAATGGAAGGCCGACTGGGCCATGCGCTGGGTCGCGCTCGGCGTCGACTACGAAATGGCGGGAAAAGACTTGATCGACTCGGTCAAGTTGTCGAGCCAGATCTGCCGCGTCCTCGGCGCGCAGCCGCCGGAAGGCTTCAACTACGAGCTCTTCCTCGACGAGAATGGCGAGAAAATTTCCAAGTCGCGCGGCAACGGGCTCACCATCGAGGAGTGGCTCGCTTACGCGAGCCCCGAGAGCCTGTCTCTTTATATGTATCAGGGCCCGCGCAAGGCGAAGCGGCTCTATTTCGACGTGATCCCGCGCGCGGTCGATGAATATGTCGGCCATCTCGCCGCCTACGGCAAAGAGGAGCCGGCGGCGAAGCTGATGAATCCGGTGTGGCACATTCACGAGGGCGCGCCGCCGGAGGCCGAGCTTCCGATCAGCTTCGCGCTGTTGCTCAATCTCGCCTCGGCCTCGAACTCGGAGGATCGCGAGGTGTTGTGGGGGTTCATCCGCCGCTACGCGCCCGATGCGACGCCGGAAGCGCACCCTCTCCTCGACCAGCTCGTCGCTTACGCCATCCGATACTTCCACGATTTCGTGAAGCCGGCGAAGCGCTACCGCGCGCCGAGCGAGAAGGAGCGCGCGGCGCTGCTCGATCTCGATACGCGGCTCGCCAAGATGAGCCGAGGCTTGGCGGCCGAGGAGATCCAATCCGAGGTTTACGCCGTCGGCAAAGAGCATGGCTTCGAGCCGTTGCGCGATTGGTTCGCGGCGCTTTACGCCGTGCTGCTCGGCCAGGAGCAAGGCCCGCGCTTCGGCTCCTTCGTCGAGCTCTACGGCATCGGCGAGACCCGCGCTCTGATCGCCAAGGCGCTCAAGGGCGAGCTCGCCGCTTAAAGGGTCGGTGTAATGAGCCTACCTCGTGGGGAGGTTCGGCGCGCCGTCTATATTTGCGCTACCGCTGCGCCGCTTGAGCGCAAGGTCAGTGATCGAGGTCGTCGAAGATCGCGCGCATTTCGAGCGCGCGGCGCCCCGTTTCGACCCGCATGCAATCGCCGGTGACGACGGAAGCGAACGTGCCGCCGGCGTAGCGCTTTTCCCAATAGCCGCATTTGGCGTCGCGGAATGCGATCCAAGCGCGCTGCGCCTCCTTGAGCGCGGTCAGCGCCGCAGGATCGTCGGCGAGGCGCTTCTCGACCTCGCCATACCATTGGTTCAAATAGCCGTCCCAGATCTTCTGCTGGCGCATATGGCAGGCGACGATGGTGAAGGTGTTGGCGCCGGCGGCATTGGGGCAGGGATCGGCGCCGATGCCGATACATTCCGCCATCTGCTTGAGGTCGGTCTGGC
>DASTKZ010000132.1:0-9407 GCA_035715445.1 Methyloceanibacter sp. | reverse complement strand
GCGTCATGTCCGCTTCACCTCCGAACGCGGACATGCGCAGCGTCGAAATCTATGTCCGCTAAGTGCCAGAAGGAGACTTCGGTGCGCGAGGTTAGGATGCCATGCCTAACGCTTTGGAGATGTCGCGAAGAGTTGCCGTCTCAGCATCGCTTACTCGGACACCACCAAAGCCAAGAAAAGACCCCTCCACGGCAGCTTCTGCGACCTTCTGACTGATCTCGCGGAGCCAAGTTTTGAAGGCTGCTGCCTCGTCCGGGGCCTTGATATCGACGATGGCGGAAACCTCCCGCAGGCTCGCCAATGAACGCTGTACACATTCCGTGGGCTCCGCCTGGGCGAAGCGTTCGCGCATTGCAAGAATGCTTCCATCGTTGGATCTTTCAAAATCAGCAACTGCTGCCTTGATGAGTTCGTTAGAATTGGGATCGCGCTTAGCTGCAGCGAGCGCCGGGGTGCCTGCAGCGGCTTCCTTCAGAGTGCCCCACCGGCCGCTTGGATCGACTGCCGAAACGGCAATCCCGGCAGCTATGATGCTCTCTAACACCTTGGTCCATTCTTCCGGTGTGAAGTCATTTTTATTAGCCATGGTTGTTTCCAATGCGAGAAGTGTCCTTGCTGGTATTTCTGCTGCTTAATTGCGTCCAAATTTGTGCCCGAAAACGTCATCGTCTAGTGTCAGACGAATGGCACGCCGCCGAGGTCAAGGGCCCGCCACCAGACCTCTAACGATCAGCATCTTTTACAAGGCGGCTAATCGACGGCAGCTATCTCGTTACGCAACCAAAAAGAACGCCCGCCGAAGCAAGCGGCCTCTGGCTTACGCCCCTATGCGGCGCGCAAGTTTTGGTAGCAGCGACAGCTGGGCAGATTCTGCAATGTTGGGCTCGGAACAAAAACGCCCGGCGCGCGGCGGGGCTAAAGTAATCTCAACGACGCCACCAACTCCGCCGTGCGAGAGCCTCCTCCAACTTATCCTCTAGTTCTTTGACTCGCTGCTCTGCCGCCTCAGCACGCGCCAGCGCTGCTCTTTTAGCGTCTGCCTCTTCCTTGAGCCGGAACGCCGTGTCCTCCTGCTTTTTCGAGCCCTCAGCGATCTCTTGGCATAACTCCCTAAGCGTGCCGCGCTGTGATTGCGTGAGGGGCAAGTCCATTGTTCGCTGAAGTGTCGCAATTATTCTCTGAAATTGTTTATCGCTGGCCACAAGCCATCTTACAGTAAAGCGTGCGCCGAAACGAGCGGCCTCAATAGTCGTCTTTCAGCTTGCCCCTTCGGCGCTTTGCATCCGGCCTGTTCATGAGCAGCCGCTAACGCCTGCACAGCCCTCCACGAGTTGATCGGAGCCGATATAGCCCTGGATCAAGCCGTGAGTGATTGCTGTGCGTCCCTCAAGGTCCGTTGAACGCATAGCGAATGTGTTTGCGTTGTTGGCGTTTGCGTTGTTGGCGAGATGAAATGACGTCGGCCCATACAGGCAGAGCGTGTATCCGACTCAAACAATCCAGCGCAACTCGCGCGCCTTGGCGGTAGCGGCCTTCCACGCCATGCCTTCAAATTCTGCGTGTGTCATCAAACCCTCTTTGTCGATAGTCAAGTTCGGGGCCTGAATAAGTTTCGGCTCGCGCGGTGACTTGAAGTAGATGGCTCGATAGGCCGTGCCGTGAAGCGAGACGACCAACAGGTCACCTTCGATTTCGACCTTAATCTCGCCGTGCATTGACTAACGCCACTCGAATTACGGAGATGTTAGGAGAAAAAGGAGGGCCTCCCGGCAAGGGGAAGATGCGGATGGGAGGACCCCCCTGAGTACAAGCGACAAGTCAATCAGGGCCCCGAGTACAACGAACAAGTCAATCGGGGTAACGGACCCCAGGCGGGTGCTCCTAGGGTGATTGCATAATAACGCAGCGGCTAAGACAAGCCTGTGGCTTCCGCGCAACGGTAATCGAAAAACATTGGCATGAGAAAAAGGCGTCCGCCGCTGCAAGCCCGCCAAAGTTCCTACCGAAGTTGTCGCCGAAGCGAGCGCCATTATCATTGTTTCGTTCGTTTTCGGCACGCAGCTTCTTTGTCCGCTACATTTTTTGCGCTTCGGCATTATGACTTGGAGCCCCACTCGTCTGACCCTTCTCGAAGGTCTGCTTCGTGAACTCATCGCCTTGCTTGGTAATCTTGGTAACCCAGCCGGAATCCCAATTGATAACGGCGGAGTCGCCTTCAGCCTTCCAGGTGCCGGTTAGGCCTTCACAAACGAGTTCGGCGAGCACAATTGCGGGGGAGGGAAAGGGCTCGATCCTCGCCGAAGTCTCAGGTTAAATGCGGTGAACATGTGAAGGTCCGAATAGCGCTAAGCCGTTTGGAGCTTGCTTGGACTCCGTTGCCGACATTTTCAATAAAGCACCTAAGCCTTTTGCGCTTCGGGAGCCACTGGCTCGAACGCCGTAAGAACTGTTGTGGCTGTTTAATCCTGTACTTTTTTTGTGCGCCATACCTCGATCAATGGGCTCACTAAGGTTGCCTATAAAATCCAACGCCCTGTTCCCTCAGGAAGAGCCCGTTTATATAAGCCCCTCATTGGAGCCGATTCCTTTAATGAGGCTGCTACCTAGTTTGCTACCTTAGGGCTGATAGGGATGCAAAAACCGCGAATTTCCGCCGCATCTGGTCCGATGCAGGATCAGGCGTCACCGGAGGCGTCCCATCGCGACATGGCGAATGCGATCAGGGCGCTTGCCATGGACGCGGTGCAAAAGGCCGATTCCGGCCATCCCGGCATGCCAATGGGCATGGCCGACGTGGCCACGGTCCTGTTCACGCGCTTTCTCAAGTTCGACGCCGCGCATCCCGATTGGCCCGACCGCGACCGGTTCGTGCTCTCGGCCGGCCACGGCTCGATGCTGCTCTATGCGCTGCTCTATCTCACCGGTTATCCCGAGATGGAGATCGAGGAACTCAAGAACTTCCGCCAGCTGCACTCGCGGACCGCGGGGCATCCCGAATATGGCCACGCGCCCGGCATCGAGACGACCACGGGCCCGCTCGGGCAGGGGATCGGCAACGCCGTCGGCATGGCGCTCGCCGAGCGGCTGCTGAACAGCCGCTGCGGCGATGCGATCGTCGATCATTACACCTACTGCGTCGCCGGCGACGGCTGCCTGATGGAGGGCATCAGCCACGAGGCGATCTCCCTCGCCGGCCACCTCAAGCTCGGGCGGCTCATCGTCCTCTTCGACGACAACCAAATCTCGATCGACGGTCCGACCAGCCTCGCCGTCTCCGACGATCAGATCGAAAGGTTCAAGGCCTCGCACTGGCACACCGCCCGCGTCGACGGTCACGATCCCGAAGCGATCGCTCTTGCGATCGAGAACGCGAGGCAAGTCACCGACCGCCCCTCGCTGATTGCGTGCCGCACCGTCATCGGTTACGGCGCGCCAAGCAAAGCGGGAACGGCCGCGACCCACGGCTCGCCTCTCGGCGAAGATGAGGTCAAGGGCGCGCGCGAAAAGCTCGGCTGGCGGCATCAGCCGTTCGAGGTGCCGAAGCCGATCCTCGCAAACTGGCGCGCCGCAGGCGCACGCCACCGCACCGCCTATGAGGCCTGGAACGCCGCGGCGAAACGGCTCGATGCTTCGGCGCGCGCCGCGCTGACCGATCCTATCGAGGGGAAAGTCAAGGCGGCGATCGCGGGCGCCGTCGCCGCGGTCAGGTCCGACTTCGTCAAGGAAGGCGCCAAGCTCGCGACGCGGCAGTCCTCGCAGAAGGTGCTCGAGAAGCTCTTGCCCGTGGTCCCCGGCCTGATCGGCGGCTCCGCCGACCTCACCGGATCGAACGGCACGCTCACCAAGCTGCACACCGTGGTCAAGCCCGGCGACTTCACCGGCAACTACATCCATTACGGCGTGCGCGAGCACGCCATGGCCGCGACCATGAACGGGATGGCGCTCCATGGCGGGATCGTGCCTTACGGCGGCACGTTCCTCGTCTTCACCGATTATTGCCGCCCATCGATCCGCCTCTCGGCGCTGATGCGGCAGCGGGTCATTTATGTGATGACGCACGATTCGATCGGCCTCGGCGAGGACGGCCCCACGCACCAGCCGGTCGAGCATTTGGCGGCGCTTCGCGCCATTCCCAATCTCATCGTGATGCGCCCGGCGGACTCGGTCGAATGCGCCGAGTGCTGGGAGATCGCGCTCCTGTCGAAGACGACGCCCGCGATCCTCGCGCTCACCCGCCAGGGCGTGCCGCTGCTCCGCGACCGCCCGAGCGATGAGAATCTCTCGGCCAAGGGCGCCTATGTGCTGATCGAGCCCAAGCGCGCCCGCGACGTGACGCTGATCGGCACCGGCTCCGAACTCGCGCTCGCGGTCGCGGCGGCCAAGGCGCTCGAAGGGGAGGGGATCGCGGCCGCTGTCGTGTCGATGCCCTGCTCAGAGCTGTTCGAGGCGCAAAGCAAGTCCTATCGGGATGAGGTGCTGAGCGCGAGCCCGCGCGTTGCGGTCGAGGCGGCCACGTCCTTCGGCTGGTCGAAATGGCTCGGGCCCAACGGCGCCTTCGTCGGCATGCAGGGATTTGGTGCTTCGGCGCCCGCGCAGCACCTATATAAGCATTTCGGCATTACCGCCGAGGCGGTCGCCGCCGCGGCGTGCGAGTTGGTTTCGAAGAGGTAAGTGAGAGGATGTCAAATAAGCGCGTAGCCATTAACGGATTTGGCCGGATCGGCAGGCTCACCTTCAGGGCTTACCTCGAATCCGGCCGCAGCGATCTCGATTTCGTCGCCATCAACGATCTCGGCTCGGCCGAAATGAACGCCCACCTGCTTCAGTTCGACAGTGTGCACGGGCATTACCCCGGCAAGATCGAAGTCGCTGACGGGCGCCTTTTGACCGATGGCCAGGACGTCGAGGTCCTGTCGCAATCGGTTCCCGAGCAGCTTCCCTGGCGCGACCTCGGCGTCGATATCGTGATGGAGTGCACCGGTCGCTTCACTGAGCGCGACGGCGCCGCCAAGCATCTCGCCGCCGGCGCGAAACGCGTGCTCGTCTCGGCGCCTTGCACCGGCGCGGACTTGACCGTCGTCTACGGCGTCAATCACGACCAGCTGACCCAGGAGCACCACGTCGTCTCCAACGCCTCTTGCACCACCAACTGCCTCGCGCCGGTGGCCAAGGTTCTGAACCAGGCCATCGGCATCAAGCACGGCTACATGACGACGGTGCATGCCTATACCGGCGACCAGCGCGTGGTGGACACGCTGCACAAGGACCCGTATCGCGCCCGCGCGAGCGCCATCAACTTGATCCCGAGCTCGACCGGCGCGGCGAAGGCCGTCGGTCTCGTCCTGCCCGAGCTCAAGGGCAAGCTCGACGGCGCCTCGATCAGGGTGCCGGTGCCGAACGTGAGCCTCGTCGATCTGACCTTCCAGTCGGCGCGTCCGACCACCGCCGAGGAGATCAATCAGGCGGTGATCAAGGCGGCCAACGGTCCGCTCAAGGGCATTCTCGGCGTGAACGCGAAGCCGCTCGTGTCCAGCGATTTCAATCACGATCCTTTGAGCTCGATCTTCGATCTCACCGGCACGCATGTGGTTGACGATACGTTCTGCCGCGTCGTCGCCTGGTACGACAACGAGTGGGGCTTCTCCAACCGCATGAGCGACATGGCGGTCGCCATGGGACGGCTCATATGAACGAGGCGAAACGGGTCCCGGCCGCAAAGCCGGGGGCCGGTCTCGATTCAAATCTCGACCTTTCCCGCATCAAGACCGTCGAGGGCGTCGACGTGCGGGGCAAACGCGTGCTCGTCCGCGTCGATTTCAATGTGCCGATCGAGAACGGCGTCGTTGCCGACGCAACCCGGCTCGAGCGTGTGCTGCCGACCATCGCGCGGCTCGCCGCTGCCGGCGCGAAAGTCGTCGTGCTGTCGCATCTCGGCCGGCCCAAGGAGGGCCCGTCTTCCGACAACTCGCTGCGGCCTGTAGCGATGAAGATGCGCGAGCTCATGCCGGGACGGAAGGTGCATTTCATCGGCGACTGTGTCGGCGAGGAGCCGAGGCGGAACCTGGCCACGCTCAAGCCCGGCGAGATTGCCGTGCTCGAAAACCTCCGCTTCTATCCCGGCGAGGAAAAGAACGACAAGCTGTTCGCCAAGCGGCTCGCGGAGCACGGCGACATCTATGTCAACGATGCCTTCTCCACCGCCCACAGGGCGCATGCCTCGGTCGACGCGATCGCCGATCTTCTGCCCTCTCATGCCGGACTCCTGATGATGGCCGAGATCGCAGCCCTGGGGCGCGCGCTCGAAAACCCCGAGCGGCCGGTGATGGGCATTGTCGGCGGGGCCAAGGTCTCGACCAAGATCGAAGTCCTCACTCATCTCGTCACGCGCATGGACGTGCTCGTCGTCGGCGGTGGCATGGCCAACACCTTCCTTCTCGCGCAAGGGATCAAGATCGGCTCATCACTTTCCGAGCCCGATTTCGTCGGGACGGCGAAGGAGATCATGGCGCGCGCCGCGCAGAGCGGCTGCGAGATCGTCCTGCCGAAAGACGTCGTGATAGCGGACGAGTTGAAAGAGGGCGTGGCGTGGCGGATATGCCCGGTCACGGAGGTGCCGGACGGCGCGCTCATTCTCGATTTTGGACCCGAGAGCATCGCCGCGCTCAAAGAACGCCTCACGACCGTTCGCACCGTGCTGTGGAACGGCCCTCTCGGCGCCTTCGAGACGCCGCCTTTCGACGAGGGGACGTTCGCGCTCGCCCGCGAGGTGGCGAGCCTGACCAAGGACGGCGAGCTCGTGAGCGTGGCGGGCGGCGGCGATACGGTGCGGGCGCTGAAAGAGGCGGGCGCAGCTTCCGGCTTCACCTATATCTCGACCGCTGGCGGCGCCTTTCTCGAATGGCTCGGCGGCCACGCTCTGCCCGGGGTCGCTGCGCTGGCACGGAGCGGCGCCCGCCGCTGACGGACGCGGCGTCATTCCGGGCAAGCCGGAATCCAGGGCCGCCAGCTCAGAGCGTTTTGCTCCTGGGCCCCGGCTTTCGCCTGGGTGACGGAGCTGACAAAGGAAAGCGTTTCCGCCGATGCGGGAATCTAGTAACCATCGATCGCGGGACGCGCGCCGGAATGCTCCCTGCTTCATTGCCCGGGAGCGCCCGGCAATGACATAAGGAAAGGGCGAGAGGCCCATGAGCGTGACCAGGAGGAGCGGGCAAGGCCCCATGGCCAAGGACATCATCATCGCGCCGTCGATCCTCTCGGCCGATTTCGCCAAGCTCGGCGAGGAGGTGAAGGCGATCGACCGCGCCGGTTGCGACTGGATCCATGTCGATGTCATGGACGGTCACTTCGTGCCGAACATCACCATCGGGCCCGACGTTGTGAAGGCGCTCCGCCCGCACTCGAGCAAGCTCTTTGACGTGCATCTGATGATCGCGCCCTGCGACTCCTTCATCGAGGCCTTCGCCAAGGCGGGCTCAGACCTCATCACGGTTCATGCCGAGGCCGGGCCGCACCTCGACCGCTCGCTTCAGCTCATCAAGAGCCTCGGCAAGAAGGCCGGCGTCAGCATCACGCCCTCCACCCATGAGAGCGCGATCGAGCATGTGCTCGACAAGATCGACCTCGTTCTGGTGATGACGGTCAATCCCGGCTTCGGCGGCCAGGCCTTCCTGCCGAGCCAGATCGACAAGATCGCGGCGATCCGCAAGATGATCGGCGCCCGGCCCATCCACATCGAAGTGGATGGCGGCATCACGCCTGAGACGGCCGCGCGAGTCGCCGCCGCGGGCGCGAACGTGATGGTGGCGGGCTCAGGCGTGTTCAAGGGCGGCAATTACGCCGAAAATATCGCCGCGATCCGCGCGGCCGCTTCGCGCGCCCGCGCCGCCGCGGCGTAAGGTCCGCGAGCTAACACGCGAATTGACGCTAAAGTGATCCCCGCAAACTGGCGCTGATCCGTATCTCTTCGTGATAAGAGCTTGGGCTCGGTGCCTTTCGGGAGGATTGCCGTGGACGTCACCTATGTCGGCGCGCTGATTGCCGGGGTGTTGAGCTTTCTCTCGCCCTGCGTGCTGCCGCTCGTCCCGCCCTACCTCTGCTTCCTCGGCGGGACGACCTTCGACCAGCTCGCTGGCGAGGACGAGACGCCGTCGCACGTCTACTCCACGGTCGTGCTGTCGTCGGTCGCCTTCGTGCTCGGCTTTACCACCGTGTTCGTTATCCTCGGCGCGACCGCGACCGTCGCAGGCCAGCTGCTCGCCGCCAATCTTCCCCTTCTCAGCAAGATCGCGGGCGCAATCATCATCGTCGCCGGGCTACACTTCCTCGGCGTTATCCACATTCCCATCCTGCACCGCGAGGCGCGCTATCATGCCGACGCGCGGCCCGCCGGGCTCGTTGGCGCCTATGTTATCGGCCTTGCCTTCGCGTTCGGCTGGACCCCCTGCATTGGGCCGGTGCTCGGCGCGATTCTCGCCGTCGCGGCGGGCGAAGATTCGGTGCGCCAAGGCGTGGGGCTGCTCCTCGTCTATTCGCTCGGGCTCGGCATTCCCTTCATCCTTGCCGCCATCGCGATCAAGCCGTTCCTGAAGGCGATGGGTCGCTTCCGCCGCCATCTCGGGACGATCGAGAAGGTGCTTGGCGCATTTCTCGTGCTGACCGGGATTCTCTTCCTCACCGACTCGATGACGCTGATTTCGGTCTGGATCCTCGAAACTTTTCCTGGCCTTGCGTCGATCGGCTGAATCGGTTTGCTCGCCTTTTCGCGCCGTCGCGGCTAAGACAGTGCCATGACCGCGATCGCGCTCACCATCGCCGGGTCCGACTCCTCCGGAGGCGCCGGCATTCAGGCCGACCTCAAGACCTTCTCGGCGCTCGGAGTCTATGGCGCGAGCGCGATCACCGCGCTCACCGCGCAGAATACCCTCGGCGTCGAAGCGGTGCACGCCGTGCCTCCCGACTTCATCCGGAAGCAGATCGAGGCGGTCGCGCGCGACCTCGATGTCGGCGCAGTCAAAATCGGCATGTTGGCGACGCGCGGGCTGATTGAGGCTGTCGCAGAAGGGCTCGGACGCTTTCCCGGCGTACCCGTCGTGCTCGATCCGGTCATGGTCGCGGCCTCGGGCGATCCCCTTCTCGATGAGGACGCTGTCGAGACGCTTCGCGCGTTGCTCATACCGCGCGCGAGCCTAATCACGCCGAACTTGCCCGAGGCGGCGAAGCTTCTCGGTGAAAGCTCGGCGCGGACTGAGGCCGAAATGTCGGCGCAGGCCGAGGCGCTTCGGCGGCAAGGCGCGGGCGCGGCGCTGGTCAAGGGCGGTCACGGCGAAGGCGAGAAGGCCGTCGATATCCTGATCGATGCGACCGGGGAGCTTCGCCTCGAGGCGCCGCGCGTGAAGACAACCAACACC
>DASTKZ010000131.1:0-28115 GCA_035715445.1 Methyloceanibacter sp. | reverse complement strand
TTCTCCTCGAGCCGGATCCGCGAGCATCTCCGCCAAGGAGAGGCGAGAGACGCAGCCGAGCAGCTCGGCTATTGGTGGCGCGTGCGTGGGCAAGTCGGGCCGGGCGCGGGCCGCGGCAAGGGGCTCGGCTTCCCGACCTTGAACCTGCCTCTCGCCCCGGGCCAGGACGTGCGTCACGGCATCTATGCCATGCGCGTCGATCATGGCGCGGGCCGCCATCACGCCGCAGGCTATGTTGGTGCCCGTCCCACCTTCGGCGGGGGCGAACCCGTTCTCGAGGCTTATCTCCTCGACTTTGACGGCGACCTCTACGACAAGGAGGTCGATGTCGAGTTCATCGAGTTCTTGCGTCCCGATGC
Organism: Methyloceanibacter sp.; assembly: GCA_035715445.1. Taxonomy (GTDB): domain Bacteria; phylum Pseudomonadota; class Alphaproteobacteria; order Rhizobiales; family Methyloligellaceae; genus Methyloceanibacter. The sequence goes on along the minus strand of DASTKZ010000131.1, from coordinate 27,756 downwards.
AACCTTCGCCACGCCCGAGGCGCTCGCCGCCCAGATGCGCGACGACACCGATCGCGCGCGCGCGGTGCTGGCCAAGATCGATAAAAGCGACCCGATTGCGCGCTTCCCTCTCGCCCGCGCGCTCGCGAAGCCAGCGCCCGCGCTCTGACCCCAAGCCCGCGCGCGACGATATGGCTCACCCCACATCCTGAGGCGGCCGCTGAAGGCGCCCCTCGAAGGACGCACCGTCATCCTTCGAGGCTCGCTTCGCTCGCACCTCAGGATGACGAACGCTGGCAGGAAGGCCCTGGCATGGGCGAAGGGCGATTGCTAGAACGCCGCGGGGACGCGGACCGCGGACCCGAATCGAAAAGCAGGGATCATGGCCAAAAGCACAAAGAACAAGAGGACCGCCGCCAAGACCGCGAGCGCGCGCAAAGCCAAGGGGAAGGCCACGCGCAAGGCGAAATCCCTGAAACCCGCCGCGCCCAAGCGCAAGCGAGCGGCATCCGCCAAAACGAAGCCGCTCAAGCGCAAGACGCGCCCCAAAGCGCGGGCGAAACCGAAGGCGAAAGCGACGCTGAAACGCAAGGCCAAGGCACAGGCGAAAGCTCTCTCGCCCGAGATCGAGATTCCGGAGCGCCAGCCCCGATCACTGCTCGAGCGGATCGAAGCGCTGAAGCCGCAGACCGGGCGCGACTGGAGCGAGACGCTGTTCCTGCCCGAGACGGATTTTCCGATGCGGGCGGGGCTGCCCGAGCGCGAGCCCGAGCTTCTCAAGCGCTGGGAGAAGCTTGGTCTTTACGACCGGCTGCGCGAGCACGCCCACGGGCGCGAAACCTTCGTGCTGCATGACGGCCCCCCTTACGCCAACGGCAACATTCATATCGGCACCGGTCTCAACAAGATCCTGAAGGACGTGGTCGTCCGCTCGCAGCAAATGATGGGCAAGGACACGAACTACGTGCCGGGCTGGGATTGTCACGGGCTTCCCATCGAGTGGAAGGTCGAGGAGGAGAATTATCGCGCCAAGGGCAAGGCGAAGCCCGACCTGTCGAACCCGGAAGCCATGATCGCCTTCCGCGCCGAGTGCCGCGCCTACGCCGAACATTGGCTCGGCGTGCAGCGCGAGGAATTCAAGCGGCTCGGCGTCGTCGGCGATTGGAAGCACCCTTACACGACCATGGGCTTCGACGCCGAGGCGACCATCGCCGCTGAGCTGATGAAGTTCGCCATGAACGGGCTGCTCTATCGCGGCTCGAAGCCGGTCATGTGGTCGGTGGTCGAGCGCACCGCGCTCGCCGAGGCCGAGGTCGAATACGAAGAGATCGAGAGCCCGTCGATCTATGTGAAGTTTCCGGTGCTGAGTTATGCCGGGCCCGATTTCGACGCCGGAGAGATCAAAGGCGCCTCAGTCGTCATCTGGACGACGACGCCGTGGACGATTCCCGGCAACCGCGCCGTCGCCTTCTCAAAGGACATCGATTACGGCCTCTACGAGATCACGCAGGCGCCCGACGACAACTGGGCCAAGATCGGCGACCGGCTGATCCTTGCCGACGGGCTGGCGGAGAACGTGTTCGCCGCGGCGCGCGTGACCGGCTGGCGGCGCTCGGGGCGTCTGCCGGCATCGGCGCTCGAAGCCTTGACGCTCGCCCATCCCTTGCGCGGGCGTGGTTACGATTTCGACGTGCCGCTGCTCTCCGGCGCGCACGTCACGGCCGACACCGGCACGGGTTTCGTCCACACCGCGCCCGGCCACGGCACCGAGGACTTCGAAGTCTTCGAGGAGCATCGCGGCGCGCTCCAAGCGCGCGGCATCGATACGAAGATCCCGTTCACGGTCGATGAGGCCGGCTTCTTCACCAGGGACGCGCCCGGCTTCGAGGGCAAGCGCGTGGTTGACGACAAGGGCAAGTTCGGCGACGCCAACCAAGCCGTGATCGCGGCCTTGAGCGATGCCGGCGCGCTGATCGCGCGAGCGCGCCTGAAGCACGACTACCCGCATTCCTGGCGGTCGAAGAAGCCGGTGATCTACCGCGCCACGCCGCAATGGTTCATCGCCATGGACAAGCCTGCCGCGCTCGCAACCCCGGGCAATTCGAGCCAGGGCACGCTGCGGAGCCGCGCGCTCACCGCGATCGGCGCCACGCGCTTCGTGCCGCCGCAAGGCGAGAACCGCATCACCGGCATGATCGAGACGCGGCCTGACTGGGTCGTCTCGCGTCAGCGCGCCTGGGGCGTCCCCATCACCGTGTTTCGCCACAAGGAGACGGGCGAGGTCATCCCGCGCTCAGGGTTCAACGGCTCGACCGAGCTGATCGAGCGCATCTTCTCGGCGTTCCGCGCCGAAGGCGCCGATGCCTGGTTCAAAGGCGGTGCGACCGAGCGCTTCCTCACCGGCCTCGTCGCCGATCCCTCCGCATGGGAAAAGGCGGGCGACATTCTCGATGTCTGGTTCGACTCGGGCTCGACCCACGCCTTCGTCCTGGAGAAGCGGCTCGATCTCGAATGGCCCGCCGCGCTCTATCTCGAAGGGTCCGACCAGCATCGCGGCTGGTTCCAGTCCTCGCTGCTTGAGTCGTGCGGGACGCGCGGCCGCGCGCCCTACGACGCCGTCGTCACCCACGGCTTCGTCGTCGACGAGGATGGGCGCAAGATGTCGAAATCGCTCGGCAACGTGGTCGCGCCGCAAGACGTCATCCGCCAATCCGGCGCCGAGATCTTGCGGCTGTGGGCGATGAGCTCCGACTACGCCGAGGACCTCCGCATCGGCCCCGAGATCGTCAAGGCCAATGTCGAGTCCTACCGCAAGCTCCGCAACACGCTCCGCTTCCTGCTCGGCAATCTTGCCCATTACCGGCCCGAGCTTGCCGTGCCTTACCACGCAATGCCCGCGCTCGAACGCTACATGCTCGCCAAGCTCGCCGAGCTCGACGAAACCGTGCGCGGCGGCTACGACGCGTTCGACTTCAGGCGCGTGTTCCATGCGCTTCTCAATTTCTGCGTCAACGATCTCTCGGCCTTCTATTTCGACGTCCGCAAGGACGCGCTCTATTGCGATCCGCATGACAGCGTCACGCGCCGCGCGGCGCTCTCCGTGCTCGACCACTTGTTCGGCGCGCTCACCGCCTGGCTTGCGCCCATGCTCTGCTTCACCATGGAAGAAGCCTGGCTCAACCGCTTCCCCGGCGATCGCGGCTCGGTGCATTTGCGTCAATTTCCCGAAATACCGCCGTCATGGCGCGACGAGGCGCTTCTTGCGCAATGGCGCAACATTCGCGAGCTCCGGCGCGTCGTCACCGGCGCGCTCGAGGTCAAGCGCAAAGAGGGGAGCATCGGCTCGAGCCTGGAGGCGTCACCCAAGATTTACGTCGCCGATGCGCGGCTTCGCGCGGCGCTCGACGGTATCGATCTTGCCGAGATCGCCATCACGAGCGGTGCGGAGCTTTTGGCGGGCGAGGGGCCGGCGCATGCTTTCCGCCTCGATGACGTGAAGGGCGTCGCCGTCGTGTTCGAGCCCGCCAAGGGCAAGAAATGCGCAAGGTCGTGGAAGATCCTCGAAGAGGTCGGCTCCGATCCCGAGTTTCCCGAGCTCTCCTTGCGCGACGCCAAAGCCGTAAGGCAATTCGATGCGCGCGGCGGACGCGCGGGGTAGGGCGATGCCGCGAGACTGGTTATGGGGTCCCATGTCGCCGCTCGGCCTCGGCGTCGCTATTGCGACCGCGCTTCTCGACCAGGCCCACAAGGCGTGGATGCTCTATGTCTATGACATCGGCGCCAAGGGCGTCGTCATGATCACGCCCTTCTTCGATCTCGTGCTCGTCTGGAACCAGGGCATCAGCTATGGGCTCCTGCCGCAGGCGAGCGCGCTCGGACGCTTCGGCTTGATCGTGTTCGCCTTCGCCGCGAGTCTCGCTCTCGCAGCTTGGCTCGCGCGGGTCACGACGCCGCTTGGGGCCGTTTCGATCGGCCTCATCATTGGCGGTGCCATCGGCAACGTCATCGATCGCATCGCTTACGGCGCCGTCGCCGACTTCTTCTCCCTGCACGTGTTCGGCTTCCAGTGGTACGTGTTCAACATCGCCGACGCCGCCATTGTTGCCGGGGTGGTCGGACTTCTGTATGAGTCATTGTTCCGGGGTCACAAAAAGGCCGGAAAACCTTCTAAAATGTAGGGAATCCCGGATTCCCGGGCTCGAGGGGGAACCTTGGGGCACAATTTCCGTAGGATCCGCCCAATAAAGGCGGCGCTCCTTGCCGTGGTCTCCGCGGCAACGCTGGCGCTCGCCGGCTGCGGCGGCGTCGAGTTCCAGGGCAAGATCTTCGATTACATGGGGGTTTCGGGCGACCGCAAGGAGCCCGATGTGCGCATGGCCGAACGGCCGCCGCTTCTGCTTCCGCCCAACCCCAAGGCGCTTCCCGAGCCTCAAAACGGCGTTGCCGCTGCCGCGGCGCGCCAGGACTGGCCGACGAACCCGGAAGCGACGCAAAAGCAGATTCTCCAGGCGGAGAAGGATAAGAAGGCCGCGGAGCGACGCCCGCAGGATCCGCTCCATCCTTATATCGGCAAGAAGACACTGATCGATCGGTGGCTCGCCAAGGACAAGGAGGGCCCCCCGGTCGAGGAAGTTCCTGAACCCGATCCTTCGGACAAGACGCCTGCGGCCGTCGCCACCGCAAAGCCGAAGCCGCTCCAGCCGCACGTGTCGCAGGATATCGAGAAGACCGACGATCCCTTCAATCCGCCCGCGCCCGACAGCTACAAGAACCCGAGCGCCCTATACTGACAAAGAGTTTAGGTTTCAGGCGCCGCCGTTCGGCCGAATTGGCTTGAAAATCACGGCGCGAAGCCTGAAATGTGAACGGAGAGGGCGGACAAGCGCTCGGCATGAGCACTTGCAGCCCGGCCTCGCATCGCTCTCAACTCCCGGTCATGCACGATGATGATGTGGATCTTCGACCAGCTTCTTCCGGCCATCGACCCCCGTATCGGCGCGCTCGTTGCGTCGTTCAGCCTGGCTTCGCTCGCGGTCGCCGGCGCGGCGGTGGAAAAGGCGCACAGCGCCCCGCGCGTGACCGAGTTCAAGCTCAAGAACGGGCTCCAGGTCCTCGTCATTCCCGATCACCGCGCCCCGGTCGTCACCCAGATGATCTGGTACCGCGTCGGCGCAGCCGACGAGCCGCGAGGCTCCTCCGGCATCGCGCACTTTCTCGAGCATCTGATGTTCAAGGGCACCGATCTCATTCCGGCGGCTCAGTTCTCGAAGATCGTCGCGCGGAACGGCGGCGAGGATAATGCCTTCACCAATCATGACGTGACCGCCTATTTCCAGCGCGTGGCCAAGGACCGTCTTCCCACGGTGATGGAGATGGAAGCGGACCGCATGGCGAATTTGCGCCTCACCGAGGAGGACGTGGCCACCGAGCGCGATGTGATCCTCGAGGAACGCCGCAGCCGCGTCGACAACGACCCCGGCAGCATCCTGCAAGAGCAGATGATGGCGGCGCTCTACGCCAAGCATCCCTACGGCATTCCCATCATCGGCTGGGAGCATGAGATCGCGGCGCTCGATCGCGACGAAGCGCTGTCGTTCTACCGGCGCTTCTACGCGCCCGACAACGCGATCCTCGTGATCGCGGGCGACGTCGAGCCCGAGGAGGTCAGGCGGCTCGCCGAGGCGACCTACGGCAAGCTTGCGTCGAACGAGGCGGTGAACGGCCGCGCCCGGCCGCAAGAGCCGCCGCATTCCGCGCCGGTGAAGGTGACGCTCGAGGACCCGCGCGCCGGACGCATCACGGTGCAGCGTTATTACTTGGCGCCGAGCTACGCCTCCGCCGCGCCGGGTGAAGCCGAAGCGCTCGACCTCTTGATGCGCGTTGCCGCGACCGGCCCGGTCAGCAAGATTTACAAGAGCCTCGTGGTCGAGGGCAGAAAGGCCGCCAATGCCGGCGGCTGGTACTCCGATTCCGGCCTCGATTCGGGCCGGCTCGGCTTCTATGCCGTCGCCGCCGAGGGCGTCAGCGCCGAGGAGCTCGACACCGGCATCGACGCCGTGATCGAGCGCCTGCGCCAGGACGGCGTGACGCAGCAAGAGCTCGACCGGGCGCGCGCCTCCTACATCGCCGAGTTCGTCTACACCTCCGACAGCCAGTCGCGCATGGCGCGCCACTATGGCTGGCGGCTTGCGACCGGCATGACCGTCGCCGATGTCGAGCAATGGCCGGACCGGCTGAAACGCGTGACCGTCGAGGATATGCGCGCGGCGGCGCGGAAATATCTGGTCGACAACAATTCGGTCACCGGTTATCTGCTGCCCGCTCCCGGACACGCGAGCTCGACGGGTGAAAAGCGGGCCAATGCGCCAGCCAACAAAGGCAAGTCTTGAGGGCGATGGCGCCCGGCGTGGCGCTTCTTCGCTCACTGTTGCGGCATGGCGCGGGCTTTGCCGTGGCGTCCCTGATCGTCTCGGCCGCGCCGGCGGCTGAGGTTGCCACCATGAAGATCGAGCGCGTGGTAAGCCCCGGCGGCATCGAAGCATGGCTGGTCGAAAGCCACGCCAATCCGCTCATTGCCATGCGCTTCGCCTTTCGCGGCGGCGCGGCCCAGGATCCCAACGACAAGGACGGCCTCGCTTATTTCATCTCCTCGATGATGGATGAGGGCGCTGGCCCGCTCGATGCGATCGCCTTCCAAGAGCGCGAGCAGGAGCTCGCCATGCGCATGGACTTCGACGCGAGCCGCGACGTCATGCTCGGTAGCGTGCAGACGCTCACCGCGAACAAAGACGAGGTGTTCGATCTCTTGCGGCTTGCGCTCACGGTACCGCGTTTCGATCGGGACGCGGTCGAACGCGTGCGCGCCCAAATTCTGGCCGGACTGAAATTCGACGAGAACGACCCTGAGACCGTGGCCGCGCTCGCCTGGGATCGCCTCGCTTTTCAGGATCACCCTTACGGGCGGCCGATCAAAGGCACGAAGGCCTCGATCGCCGCCATCGAGCCGTCGCACCTGAAGGACTATGCCGATCGCGTCTTCGCCCGCGACAAGCTCGTCATTTCGGTCGTCGGCGACATCGACGCCAAGACGCTCGGCCAAGTGCTCGACCATGTGTTCGGAGGCTTGCCGGCGCATGCCACGCTCTCGCCCGTTGCCGACGCCAATCCGCCGCTCGGACCTAATCGCGAGATCATCGAGATGGACGTGCCGCAATCGGTGGTGCAATTCGGCCATCGCGGCATCGCGCGCAAAGACGACGATTTCATGCCGGCCTATATGCTGAACTATATCCTTGGCGGCGGCGGCTTCGCCTCGCGGCTGATGGAGGAGGTGCGCGAGAAGCGCGGGCTCGCCTACTCGGTCTATTCCAATCTCTACCCCTACCAGCACGGAGCCGTCTTTATCGGCAACGTCGCCACCAAGAACGAGGCGGTCGGCCAGTCGCTCGAAGTGATCGAGAGCGAGCTGAAACGCCTCGCCGATCAGGGCCCCACCGGAGAGGAACTCGCCAGCGCCAAGAGCTACCTTACCGGCGCCTACGCGCTCAGGTTCGAATCCTCCTCGGGCATCGCCAACCAGCTGCTGTGGATTCAGATCGAGGATCTCGGCATCGACTATGTCGGCAAGCGGAATTCGCTGGTCGAGGCGGTCACCCTCGACGACATCAAGCGCGTGGCCAAGCGGCTGATCGAAGCCGACCGCCTGATCACCACCATCGTCGGCAAGCCCGTAGCGGCCAAGGCCAAGGATGTACCAGGCTAGGCGCCGTTCCGCGCTTCGAGGCGAGAGGCCTGCTCCCGTGCCGCTGTCGCAATCCGTAGACGGTTGTCTTGAAAAGGGAATTGGGCGCTTAGGGCTGCCCCAGGCCGTGCTCGATACCTATCTCGCCAAGCTCGAACCGCGCCTTGCCGCTTTGCGTGAAGCCTATGCCGACGGAACCTTGCCGCTGCTCAGAGTGCCCGATTGGCGGGACGACATTGGGCCGGCACGCGAGGCGTTGCGGCGTCTGACCGAAGGCGCGCGGACGCTCGTCTTCTTCGGCACCGGCGGCTCGAGTCTCGGCGGCCAGACCCTCGCCCAGCTCGGGGGCTGGGGCATTCCCGGCGACGACAAGCATGGCAGCGCCGAGCGCCCGCGCACCCGCTTCTACGACAATCTCGATGCTCGCACCCTCGAAAGCGCGCTCGCAGGCTTCGATCTCCCCACCACGCGTTTCGTCGTCATCTCGAAATCGGGCGGCACGCCCGAAACCCTGGTGCAGGCGATCGCCGCCATCGGCGCGGTGCGTGAAGCTGGCCTTGCCGAGCGCATCCCCGAACTCTTCCTCGCCGTGACCGAGCCGAAATCGGGCAAGCCCAACGGCCTTCGCGCGCTCTGCGAGAAGTTCGGCATTCTCACGCTCGATCACGATCCCGACATCGGCGGCCGCTTCGCCGGACTGACCAATGTCGGACTTCTGCCCGCGCTCGCCCGCAGCCTCGATGTCGAAGCGTTGCGCGAAGGCGCGAGCAGCGTCGTCGCCGCGATGCTTGAAACGAAACGCGCCGCGGAGGTCGCTCCCGCGGTTGGCGCCGCGATTGTCGTCGGCCTTGCCAAGGAGCGGGGCGTGCGCGCGTCGGTCATGCTACCCTATGCCGATCGGCTCGCCCGCTTCGCCGCCTGGTACGTGCAGCTCTGGGGCGAAAGTCTCGGCAAGGACGGCGAGGGGGTGACGCCGGTCGCTGCGCTCGGCCCAGTCGATCAGCACAGCCAGCTCCAGCTTTATCTCGACGGCGCGCCCCAGCACCTCGTCACCGTGATCCGCGAAGCCTGCGAAGGCCGCGGGCCGCGTCTCGCGCCGGACCTCGCCAAGCTCGCGGGCGCCGACTATCTCGCCGGCCACGCGGCGGGTGACCTCGTTGCCGCCGAGCAGCGCGCGATTCCCGAAGCGCTGATCGCCCATGGCCGCCCTGTCCGCACCATGGACTTGGACGTGCTGGACGAGCGGACGCTCGGCGCGCTCATGATGCATTTCATGCTGGAAACCATTCTCGCGGCTCATCTTTTGGGCGTCGATCCGTTCGGCCAGCCGGCGGTAGAATCGGGTAAGATGCTGACTCGCCGGTATCTCGCCGGCGCCCCCGCAGAGCCGACCGATGGCCATTCGTCAGCTGCCGCCAGACCTCGTCAACCGCATCGCCGCGGGTGAGGTCGTCGAGCGGCCCGCGAGCGTCGTCAAGGAACTGATCGAGAATGCGCTCGATGCCGGCGCGCGCCGGATCGAGGTCGCGACTGCCGGCGGGGGCTTGCGGCTCATTCGCGTCGCCGATGACGGGGCCGGCATGGAGGGGCGCGATCTTGCGCTTGCGGTCGAGCGCCACGCCACCTCGAAACTCGCCTCCGACGATCTCTCGGCGATCATGACCCTCGGCTTCCGCGGCGAGGCGTTGCCTTCGATCGGCGCCGTGGCAAGGCTCACGATCGCAAGCCGCGCTTCCGGCGCCGCCGAGGCCTACGAGATTGCGGTCGATGCCGGCGCGAAATCGAAATCGAAGCCGTCGGCGCTTCCCGCCGGCACGCGGGTCGAAGTGCGCGACTTGTTTTACGCGACGCCCGCGCGGCTGAAATTCATGAAATCGGAACGCGTCGAGAGCGCCGCCATCGTGGAAATGGTGAAGCGACTCGCGCTCGCGCGGCCCGAGATCGCCTTAGCGCTCGCGAGCGAGGAGCGCACGGTGTTTCGTCTCGAAGCGTGCCCGCCGGGTCTGCTCGATCATGGCCTCGCCCGCATAGGGCGCATCCTCGGCCCCGACTTCGTCAAGGATGCGCTTCCCTTGCGTGCCGCGCGCGGCAATGTCGTGCTCGAAGGCTTCGCCGGCCTGCCGACGCTGCACCGGCCGAACGGGCTCCAGCTTCATCTCGTCGTGAACGGGCGCCCGGTGCGCGACAAGCTGCTCGCAGGCACGGTCCGCGCGGCCTACGGCGATCTCCTGCCGCAAGGGCGCTACCCAACGCTCGCGCTGTTCCTGTCGCTGCCGCCCGACGAGGTCGACGTCAACGTCCATCCCGCCAAGACGGAGCTGAGATTCCGCGATCCGAACGGGGTGCGCTCGCTCATCATCGGCGCGCTCAGGGAAGCGCTCGGGGCCGCGGGCCATCGCGCCACCGCTTCGCTCGCGCAAGCCGCGCTCGGTCGCATGGCGCTGCCTTCAGGCCAAGGCGCGCGGCCCGGTACCCGCCCGCTCGGTCTTGCCGAAGAGGCGCAAGCGCCGCTTGCGTCTTTTGCGCAGCCGAGCGGCGATACGCGCGCGAGCATCGCCGACGCCGATGAGCCGCCGCCCGCGTCCTATCCTCTCGGCGCGGCGCGGGCGCAGATCAACGACACCTTCATCATCGCCGCGACCGGGGATGCGCTCGTCATCGTCGATCAGCACGCCGCCCACGAGCGCCTCGTCTACGAGCGGCTGAAGCGGTCGTTTGCCAATGGCGGAATTGCCCGCCAGCTCCTCCTCATTCCCGAGGTGGTCGAACTCGACGCCGAGGCCGTTGCGAGCCTAAGCGCCGCGTCCTCGGAGCTTGAACGGCTCGGCCTCGTGATCGAACCGTTCGGCGCAAATGCCGTGCTCGTGCGAGAGGTGCCGTCGCTGCTCGGGACGAGCGGCGTCAGGGGACTGCTCGCGGACCTCGCCGCCGAGCTTGCCGAGAGCGAAGACGAAGGCGGGGCGCGCCTCCTTGCCGGGCGGCTCGATCATGTGCTTTCGACCATGGCTTGCCATGGCAGCGTGAGGGCGGGGCGGAGGCTCGCGCCCGAGGAGATGAACGCGCTTCTTCGCGACATGGAGGCGACGCCGTTCACCGGGCAATGCAATCACGGCCGCCCGACCTATATCGAGCTCAAGCTCGCCGATATCGAGAAACTGTTCTCACGGCGCTGATCGCCCAAGCGCCGCGAATGAGAAGGAGCGAAGCGGTCCCGCGTCCACCTTCTCGACTCGCGAGATTCTCGGTGACGCAAGCCGCGAGCGCGGCGATGGCGGCCCTGGTTCCGGTCAGCTTGATGCTGATCCTCAATTTTTCCCCCACCACGGTCAGCGCCTTGCCCTCGCGAAAGCCCTCGAGCACGGAAGCCGAGTTCTCGAGCGGGATGACGATGCCGTGGATGTCCACGACCTTGGCGATGGCCTGGATCGGGTCTCTCTTGTCGATGTGGAGCGCCACGATCTCGGTGCTGCCGAGCGCGAAGCGTTGCCGCTCGTCGGCGACAACGAGACCCCACTCGTACCGCTTGCTGATGATGAAGCCGATGAGGAGCCCGCTCGAAGCTTGCGCCGTCATGGTGCAGTCGGAGAACCTGCCTTGCGAGTCGAAATTGGCGTCCCCCTGCCACACGCCCGAGATGAAGGCGGCGTTGACTGCGCCGGAAAGCGAAAGCCCCGCCGCGAGCAAGGTCGCGGAGAACGCGGCTCTCCTGGCTTTCGCGGTCATTGCGGGTCCCGTTGGGCGCTTGTGCGGCATTAAAGCACGAGATGCGGCGCCTCGGCCTATCAACGGCGAAAATCCCTTAATGGCCCGCGTTCGCGATCGCGACTAGCGTGTCGCCGTAGCGCCGCCGGTCGATTTCTTGAAAAGGCGCGGGCCACGCGATGGTTTGGCCGGCGCCTTCCTCGATGACCGCGACCGCGCCGGGCGCCACCCATCCGCCTTCTGAAGCCGCGGCGAGCGCGCGCTCGCCCAATCCCTTGCCGTAGGGCGGATCGCAGAAGATGAGGTCGAAGGGCTGAAGCGTGCCGGCCTCGCCCAGCCTCGTCGCATCGCGCCGCCAGATCTTGGTCGCGCCGGTGAGACCCAACGCCTCGACATTGCGGCGGATGGATGCGCGCGCCTCGGCGCTCTCTTCGATGAAGAGCGCGTAGCGTGCGCCGCGCGACAAGGCCTCAAGTCCGAGCGCGCCCGAGCCGGCAAAGAGGTCGAGCACGCGCAAACCTTCGAGGTCAAGCAGCGGCGCGCCGTGGGTGAGGAGGTTGAACAGCGCCTGACGCACGCGGTCGGAGGTGGGTCGCGTCGCGAGCCCCTTCGGCGCCTCGATCCGCGCGCCCCTGAATTTCCCCGCGACGATCCGCATGTCTCACCCTTGGCGCGCCCGGCGCTGCCCCCGATGTGGCTTCGCCGCGCGCAAGCCGAAAACCTCGGCGAGCTTCGCGCCGAGTTGATCGGCGAGCACGCGCCGCTTCACCTCCTCCACCGCGCCATCGGCGAGATCGCCGAGCGCGAACGGCCCGAACGAAACGCGGATCAGCCGGTTCACGGTGAGTCCGAGGTGCTCGGCGATGCGCTTCACCTCCCGGTTCTTGCCTTCGCGGAGCGAGATCGTGAGCCAGAGATTCGCCCCTTGCTCGCGATCGATGCGCGCCTCGACCGGACCATAGTGCACGCCGTCGATGGTGACGCCTTGGCGCAGTCGGTCGAGCGCGTCTTGCGCGACGCGGCCATGGGCCCGCACCCGGTAGCGCCTGAGCCAGCCCGTGCTCGGAAGCTCGAGATGCCGTGCGAGCTCTCCGTCGGTGGTGAGAAGGAGAAGACCCTCGGTGTTGATGTCGAGCCGTCCCACCGACACCACGCGCGGAAGGGAAGGCGGAAGCGCCTCGAACACCGTCTTGCGGCCTTTTGGGTCCTTGTGGCTGGTGAGGAGGCCGCGCGGCTTGTTGTAACGCCAGAGCCGCGTGGCTTCAGGCTGGGGCAGGGGCTTGCCGTCGACCGTGATCTTGTCGCCCGGGCTCACCACATGGGCGGGCGTCTTGAGCACCGTCCCGTTGACGGCGACCCGTCCCGCCGCGATCAGTGCCTCGGCGTCGCGGCGTGAGCAGAGCCCGGCATGGGCGATCGCTTTGGCGACGCGCATCGGGCCCTCGGCCTTGGCCAAGGGCGGCGGCGATCTACCCTTTCCGCGCGGGACTTGACGCTCGCTGTTCTTGGCCCCCAACCTGCGACCCATGACGTCGAAGCTTGCAGATGATGCGATCTCTGGCAAGGTCGCGCGCCCCATGGACCTCGCGCTCGAAGAGGCGGAACGCGCCCGCGATCGCGGCGAGGTGCCGGTGGGCGCCGTCGTCGTCAGCGCGGGCGGCGAGGTCCTGGCGCGGGCCGGCAACCACACGCTCGCTTTGCATGACCCGACCGCGCATGCCGAGCTTCTCGCCATCCGCGCCGCATGCGCCAAGCTCGGCAATGAGCGTCTCGAGAGTTGCGATCTTTACGTGACGCTGGAGCCTTGCGCCATGTGCGCCGCCGCCATCTCCTTCGCCCGCATCCGCCGCCTCTATTACGGCGCTGCCGATCCCAAAGGCGGCGCGGTCGAGCACGGGCCGCGCTACTTCACGCAAGCCGTCTGCCATCACACGCCGGAGGTCATCGCCGGCATGGGCGAGACCAAGGCGGCAAGCCTGCTGAGGGCGTTCTTCAGGGGCAAACGCTGAACCAAACCAACGCTACTGCCAGCGTTTCGGCCCCCAACCCGGCTGCGGGCCGCCATAAAGGCCGGGCGGCCATTCGGTGTTTTGCGGATAGAATTGGCGCTGGAGCGCCTGGTTCTCGATATTGCCCGGCGCGTAAGGGACGAAGCCGAAATAGAAGCTGTAACCGCCGGGCCGGCCGGGATTGTAATAATAGGGATAGATCGGCGTGCGTCCGCGCCGGTAGATGCGCGCCGGTTCGACGATGGAGGTGTGCGCTTGCGGGCCGGCGGTCACGAGCGGCATCGCGCGCGCGGTGTCGCTCACCGCTGCAAGACCGAGAACGAGCGCGGCCGATCCGGCAAGGGCGAAGGCCAATCGCTTCGCGCGCGGCAATATCTGAGGCATGTCGTTCTCCGATCTTGGGGCTAGGGACCGAGCTTAGAGAGAGCCGTGGCGCCCGGCAACGGCTTGGCGCTTGCAGCCCACAGCATGTAACGCGAGAATGGGGCGCGGGCGCGGCGTCCTTGCCAACCAAATCCACCCCGACCCGGTTACCGCTGGCGCGGCGAGGCTGTATGATGGCGACGTTGCAGCCGGGTCCTTGGTGGGGCAGGCTGTCGTGCCGAGGTAGAGGCTTGAGAAGGAGTAAGGACCATGTGGTATCGAGGCTGGGCGATTGGCGCGTTGCTGACGGTGGCAGTAGCCACGAGTGGACTCGCAAAAGATGTTATGACGCCGCGCCAAGTGACGGAGGCTTATTTGGCGGCTTGGAATGCCCACGACCCCGATGCCGCGGCCGCGTTCATGGCCGATGATGTCACCTATTTCGACGCCACCGTTGGCGAGGCGCAGAAAGGCCGTGATGCAGCACGCGACAAGGTCATCAAGCTGTTCGTGACGGCGGCGCCGGATCTCACTTGGAAGATGAAGGGCGAGCCGATCGAAAGCGCGAATGGCCTCGCGTTTGAATGGACCTTCGCCGGCAACAACACGGGCGCCTGGGGGCCTGACACGCCGGCGACGAACAAGCCGTTCAGCTTCAGCGGAGTGACCTTCATTCGGGTCGAGGACGGCAAGATCGTCTATCAGGGCGATTACTATGACGGCCTCGGCTTCCAGAAGCAGTTGGGTTGGATTCAGTAGCCGTACCGGTGATCTCGAAGCGAAGCCCACAGGCGCTCGCGTCAGTCGCTTACTGCATCGTTGCTCAAGGCGCGCGCGGAAGCGCGCGCCAGCCGATGTCGTGTCGGTAGAAGCCGCCCGGCCAGTCGATCTGTTCGATCGCGGCGTAGGCGCGGGCCTTTGCCTTCGCGATCGTATCGCCGCGCGCGGTGACCCCGAGCACGCGCCCGCCATCGGCAAGGATGCGGTCGCCCTCGCGCCTGGTGCCGGCGTGGAAGATCTGAACGTTCGTGTCTCGCCCCGCATCTTCGAGGCCCTTGATCTCCGAACCCTTGGCGTAAGCGCCGGGATAGCCTCGTGCCGCCATCACCACGCAGAGCGCGGCATCGTCGTGCCAGTCGAGCGCGATTTCGGCGAGTCGCGCCTCGGCCACGGCGAGGAGGGCGGGGAAGAGATCGGATTTCAGCCGAAGCATCAGCACTTGCGCCTCGGGATCGCCGAAGCGGACGTTGTACTCGATGAGCTTCGGCGCCCCGTCCACGATCATCAGCCCGGCATAGAGCACGCCTTTGAACGGCGTGCCGCGCGCGCTCATGGCCCGCACCGTCGGCCAGACGATCTCCTCCATGACGCGCGCTGAGAGCGCTTCCGTCATGACCGGCGCCGGCGAATAGGCGCCCATGCCGCCGGTATTGGGCCCCCGATCGCCGTCGAAGGCGCGCTTGTGGTCTTGCGCGGTCGCAAGCGCGAGCGCGGTCTTGCCGTCGCTCAGAGCGAAGAAGCTTGCCTCCTCGCCGTCGAGGAACTCCTCGATCACCACTTCGCTCCCCGCCACTCCGAACGCGCCGGAGAAACAGGCATCGATCGCGCTCTCGGCCTCTTCACGCGTCGCCGCGACGACAACGCCTTTGCCGGCCGCTAGTCCGTCGGCCTTGACCACGATCGGAAGCTTCTGCCCTGTGACGTAAGCCTTGGCCGAAGCCGCATCGGCGAAGCGCCGATAGGCGGCGGTGGGGATGCCGTGAGCGGCGCAGAGATCCTTGGTGAAGCCTTTCGAGCCTTCGAGCCGCGCCGCCTCGCGCGACGGCCCGAATACTTTGATCCCGGCGGCTTCGAGATCGTCGGCGAGGCCGTCGACGAGCGGCGCCTCGGGCGCGATCACCACGAGCCCGATCGCGCTCTCCTTGCAGAAGCGGATCACAGCTTCAGGGTCTGCGACGTCGAGCGCGATGCACTCGGCCGCCGCCTCGATCCCGGCATTCCCCGGCGCGCAATAGAGACGGGCCAGCAGCGGGCTTTGCCTGAGCTTCCAGGCGAGCGCATGCTCGCGGCCGCCGCCCCCTATCAAGAGCACATTCACGAGACGTCACGCTCCGCTTGTGACGGGACACCGAGGCGAGTATTGCTGGCACCCCAAGATCGGTGCTCCTTAGCATGCTCGCGCGGCCCGCGCGAAACCGGATGATGCCAAACGATGGAACAATCAACAGAAGCCGCCGCCCCCGGCAATCTCGTCGAATATAGCGTCTCGGAGCTTGCCTCGGCGCTCAAGCGGACGGTCGAGGACGCCTTCGGGCTCGTGCGCCTGCGCGGCGAAATCTCGGGCTTCAAAGGCCAGCATACGAGCGGCCATTGCTACTTCACGCTGAAGGACGACCGCGCCGCGATCGAGGCGGTGATCTGGCGCAGCACCTACCAGCGGCTCAAGTTCAAGCCCGAGGCCGGGCTCGAAGTCGTGGTCAGAGGCCGCGTCACCACTTATCCCGACAAGTCGAAATATCAGATCGTCATCGATCAGCTCGAGCCCGCCGGCGCCGGCGCGCTGATGGCGCTGCTCGAACAGCGCAAGAAGATGCTCGCCGCCGAGGGCCTGTTCCTCGAGGCGCGCAAGAAGAAGCTGCCGTACCTCCCCCGCGTCATCGGCGTCGTCACCTCGCCGACGGGCGCGGTGATCCGCGACATCCTTCATCGCCTCGCCGACCGCTTTCCCTGCCACGTTCTGGTGTGGCCGGTCAGGGTCCAGGGCGAGACCTGCGCGCTCGAAGTCTCCGCCGCAATTGTCGGCTTCAACGCCCTCGACGGCGGCCTTATGCCGCGCCCCGACCTCATCATCGTCGCCCGCGGCGGCGGCAGCCTCGAAGATCTGTGGGCATTCAACGAGGAGAGCGTGGCGCGCGCGGCCGCCGCGTGCGCGATCCCGCTGATCTCGGCGGTCGGACACGAGACCGACTGGACCATCATCGACCTCGTCGCCGACTATCGCGCGCCGACCCCGACAGCGGCGGCCGAACGCGCCGTGCCGGTCCGCTCCGACTTGCTCATCGCCGTGACGCAGCACGGGGTCCGCGTCGCGACCTCGCTCAGGCGCCGGATCGAGGTCGAGCGCAATCGCTTCAACGGCCTTGCGCGTCGCGGACTGCCGCGCAAGGCCAACATTCTCGATCTGCCGCGCCAGCGTTTCGACAGCGCCAGCACGAACCTGAAGCGCGCGCTGATCGCCAATGCGCGCGTGCATCGCAACTGGCTCGAGCGAAGCGCGGGCCGCCTCAACGCCCATGTGCTCATTCGCGCCGCGCAGAACTGCCGCGACAAGCTCGGGCGCCTCGACCGCGCCGCCACGCGCGCGGAGCGAGCGTTGCTCGTGCGCGCGCGCGCCAAGCTCGACGGTCAGGCCAAGCTGCTCGAGACGTTGAGCTATCAGAATGTGCTTGCGCGCGGCTTTGCGCTGGTGCGTTCCGCCGACGGCGCCATGATCCGCCGCGCCGCCGAGGTCGAAGCCGGTGCCGCTCTCGACATCGAGTTCGCCGATGCCCACATTAGCGCGCATGCGGATGCGAACCCGCGCAAAGTCGAAGGCAAGCCGGCCCCGCGCTCGCGCCGCCGCGATGAAAAGCAGGGGAGACTGCTCTAGAGGCTGGCCTTATCTCATCGCTTGATTGTATGGTGACGCTCAAGGGCAGAGAAAGGGCGTGGACGAGCCTTGATGAATCGTTTCGAACGCAGCAGCGCCTTCAAGGGCGAGGCCAAAGTCAAATATCTCGACGGCGAGGTGCAGGTGCTGACGCCCGGCGATTTCGTGCGCTGCGCCGTGACTGGCCGCACCATTCCGCTCGATGATCTCCGCTATTGGAGCGTGGAGCTGCAAGAGGCCTATGCCGATGCGGCGTCCTCTCTCAAGCGCTACCACGAGACGCGCGCGCACGCGGGCGAAGCGGCCGAGTAGGCTTAGGCCAGGGTCCTGCCGGTGTTAACCGCCAATTGCGCGTCAAAAGCCCGCCCGTAAGCGGGCCGCGCTTCGCCGCGAGCGAGATAAGCAGAGAGGTTCGGATATTCATCCAGAATACCCGACCCTCTCAGCCTGAGCAGCACCGACACCATCATCAGATCGCCCGCGCTGAACGCGCCATCGAGCCAGTCGGCGTCGCCCAGACGAACGGAAAGCTGTTTCAGCCGGTCGCGGACACGTTCCTCGACCAAAGGCAGGCGTTCCGCATGCCAGGGCTTGTCGCGCTCCAGCAGGTTGGCGTTCGCAAGTTCAAGGATCGGCGGCTCCGCCGTGTTGACCGCGGCAAACATCCACGTTATCGCGCGCGCCCGCGCATTGGCATCGTCCGGCAGCAGGCCCGCATGGCGCTCCGCGATGTGGAGCACGATCGACCCTGTCTCGAACAAAGCGAGATCGCCTTCCTCATAGGTCGGAATCTGGCCGAATGGATGAAGCGCCAGATGCGCGGGCTCCTTCGCCGCGCGAAACGACACAAGTCGAACCTCGTAAGGTTGACCCACTTCTTCGAGCGCCCAGCGAACGCGCGTATCGCGCGCGAGACCCTGGCCGCCATCGGGTGACCGTTCAAAGGCGGTAATGGTGATGGTCATCGCGAGCCGCCGCCTCCGTCGCTTCGCGCCTTCACCTTCGCCATCGCGGCCGCAAGCAGCGCCTTCACCGCCGGGACATCGTCGAATTCGATCGCAATGGCGAAGGGGCGCGAGCGGTGCTTGAGCTCCGCCGCATCGCTGCCGTCGTCGTCGGGAAGCCGCACCCAATCCTTCTCGGTGGTGACGAGCATGGCGTTAGAGTCCTTCGCCTCCTTGAGCAGGCTGCGCGCCTGCCGCTCGCTATAACGGTAGTGGTCGGGATAGGAGCGCGCGTCGATCAGCCGGGCGCCGTTGCCGCGGAGCGTGTCGAAGAATTTCGACGGCCGCGCGATCCCGGCAAAACCGATCACCGGCAGGACGGTGAGCCAGCGCTTGTCCTGGCGCGGCACCATGCGGGCCTTGATCACCGGCTTGCCAGTGAGGGCGAAGGCCTCGATCAGCGGCGCGGCCCTGCCGCCATCGCCGATCACGACGAGCGCTCCGGTCCGCGCCATCTGCTCGGCAAGCGGCGCCCTGAGCGGCCCTGCGGGCATGACGAGGCCATTTCCGATGCCGGCCCCGGCATCGACCACGACCAGCGATAAGTCTTTCGCAAGACTCGGGTTTTGGAACCCGTCATCCATCACGATGGCGCCGGCTTCGGTCGCCTCAATGGCCTTGGCGCCGGCCGCGCGATCGGCTGCGACCATGGTCGGCGCGACTTCGGCGAGGAGGAGCGGCTCATCGCCCACGACCTCCGCGCTCACCCCCTTGGCGACAAGCACCGGGCCTGCGCTCTTGCCGCCATAGCCGCGGGTGAGGAAGGCCGCCTTCGCGCCGAGAGCCTTCAACAGCGAGGCGACGGCGATCGCGGTCGGCGTCTTGCCGCCGCCGCCCGCGGTGAAATTGCCGATGCAGATGACGGGAAGCGCGGAGCGGTAAGGCGCGACGCCGGCGAAGCGGCGTTCGGCGATGCGGCCATAAACGCGGCCCAGGGGCGCGAGCGCCGAAGCGAACGCGCCCTTCTTGCGATACCACCAGAAGGGCGTCTCAAGAGGCATGCTTGAGCGTGGTCTTTGGCGGCAAAAAGTTTTCGAGTTCGGCCAAAGTGCGCGGCAGCGCCCCGCTCATGGCCGTAATGGTTTGAAGCGCCCGCTCGGTCATCGTCTTCCTCGCGCTCTCGTTCTGGATGAGATCGAGAACGGCTTCGGCGAGGCTTGCCGCGTCAGCGATCTCCTTGCCCCCTCCGGCGTGGAGAAGTGCGGCATAGGAGTCGCGAAAATTCTGCCAGTAGGGACCGGTGAGCACCGCGGCCCCGAGCTTGATCGGCTCGACCGGGTTCTGGCCGCCGCGATCGACGAGCGAGCCGCCGACGAAAGCGACCGGCACGAGCGCATAGAACAAGCCGAGCTCGCCGATCGTGTCGGCAACGTAAACATCAGTATCGGCCTCCGGCAGCGCCCCTTTCGAGCGCAATGCGACCTCGAGGCCCGCGGCGCGAATGAGCTCGGCGATGAGCGGCCCGCGCTCGGGATGGCGGGGTACGATGATGGTGAGGAGGTCGGGCCGCGCCGCCTTCATGTTGCAAT
The DNA here is from genome assembly GCA_035715445.1 of Methyloceanibacter sp. Taxonomy (GTDB): domain Bacteria; phylum Pseudomonadota; class Alphaproteobacteria; order Rhizobiales; family Methyloligellaceae; genus Methyloceanibacter. Next base: position 7,780 of record DASTKZ010000131.1, on the reverse strand, counting down.
GCGCCGCCCTCACGATCTCATCCTCGCCCTGATGCGTGCTCGCGGCGAGCCAAACGGTGCGGCCGGAAATCGCCGCGTCGAGCTTGCGCCGTCCGGGGAGATCGGCCGGAGGCGGCGGCGCGTCGGCCTTGAGGTTGCCGACATCGAGCGCGCGGACCGCGCCGAGTTCCGCGAAGCGCTCGGCGAGAGTGTCGTTCTGCGCGAGCACGAGATCGAAGGCCGAGAACAGCGGCCGGCTGAAATCCGGGCGCCGCCGCCAGCGCTTGAAGCTCGACGCCGACATGCGGCCGTTGATGAGGAGAAGCGGAATACGACGCGCCTTGGTGTCGAGCACGAGATTTGGCCAAATTTCCGATTCGACCAGCACGGCGAGATCGGGACGCCAATGGCGCAGGAACCGCTGCACGAACACGGGATTGTCGAGCGGCACATATTGATGCACGACGCCCTTGGGCAGGCGCGTGCGCGCGAGCCGCGCCGAGGTCACCGTCGCGGTGGTGAGCAGGATGCGGATTTCCGGCCTTTCGGCGGCCATGGCCTCGATCACCGGCAGCGCGGCATTGGCCTCGCCCACGCTTGCGGCATTGAACCACGCAAGGAAGCCTTGAGGGCGCGGCGCCGTCGCCTGACCGTAGCGCTCGGGCCGCCGGTCGCGCTCCTCTTTGCCGCGGCGCGTGCGCCAAGCGAGTATGAGCGGGGCGAACGGGGCGGCAACGCTTGTCAGCGCCCGGTAGGCCTTGAGCATCAGTCCAGGCTTGGCGGTGGTGTACCCGGTCAAGGGATCACGTTCTCCTTCTCAGAGCATAAGCGCGCTTCGTCGACTCGGCGAGTGCCCACGCGGCGGCAAGGGGCGCTATTTCGTTTGTCTGGTTGTATCGGCGCGATCGGTGCGCCGGCCAAGGCGGGGCGGGCATAGAGGCGAGCGGCCGCTTCAACATGACATCGTCTTCGGGCTATTTGCTCGCCACGGCGACCGCGTCGTCGTCGAGGCTGTCATCATCCGCGGCGTCCTGGGGCCGAGGCGTAAACCCTCCGGCAATGCCGAATTGCGTGCGATGAAGCCGCGTGTAGAGGCCGCCCTTGGCTACGAGCTCCTCGTGGCGCCCGGTCTCGACGATGCGTCCCTGGTCAAGCACGCAGATAAGATCGGCTTTCTTCACCGTTGAGAGGCGGTGCGCGATCATGAGCACGGTGCGACCGCGCATCAGCTCTTCGAGCGCGGCCTGGACCTTGGCCTCGGCCTCCGAGTCGAGCGAGCTCGTCGGCTCGTCCAGCAAGAGGATCAGCGCATCCTTGTAGAGCGCCCGGGCGATGGCGATGCGCTGGCGCTCGCCGCCCGAGAGCAGCCCGCCGGCTTCGCCGACGCGGGTGTCGTAGCCCTTGGGCAGCGCCATGATGAAATCGTGCGCGGCTGCTGCTTTGGCCGCATCGATCACCTTGCTCTCCTCGCGGGGCTTGGTTCCGTAGGCGATATTGGCGCGGATGGTATCGTCGAACAGCACCGGGTCCTGGGTCACGAGCGCGATCGCATCGCGCAGACTCTCAATCGTGACCTGCTTGATATCCTGTCCGTCGATCAAGACTGCGCCGCGGTCGGGGTCGAAGAAGCGCAAAGTGAGATTGACGAGCGTGCTCTTGCCCGAGCCGGAGGGCCCGACCAGCGCCACGGTGCGCCCGGGCGGAACGGCAAGGCTCACCCCTTTCAGCACCGGGTTCTCCGGCTCGTAAGCGAAGGACACGTTGCTGAACTCGATCTCGCCGCGCGCGAGTTTGAGCGGCTTGGCGCCCGGCGCCTCCCTCAAGACGATCTCGCGGTCGACGATGCCGAACACCCGGCTTGCCGCGGCGATGCCTTCTTGCAGTTGGGTCTGCAACGTGGCCACGCTCTTGAGCGGCGCGTAGATCAGAAGAGCGGCCGTCATGAAACCCATGAAATGGCCGAGCGTGAGGTCGCCGCGCACGCCCTTGGTGCCGGCGAAGTAGATGGCGAGCGCAAAGCCCAATCCGGTAAGAAGCTCGATCGAGGGGCTGGAGAGAGCGCGAGCGCGCGTGCCGCGCATGGTGAATTCGAGCGCGCGATTGATGGTCGAGGCCGCGCGCGCCTTCTCTTTGTCTTCCTGGCGGTAGGCGCGCACGACGCGCATGCCACGCAAGGTCTGGGTGATGAGCGCCGAAAGGTCGCCCGTCTCCTGCAGCGATTGGGTGGTCGATTTCCGCATCTTGCGCCGCTGGCGCGACAGCATGAACCAGGCGATCGGCATGAAGAGCAGAATCAAGATCGAGAAGCGCGCGTCCATGTAGAACATCGTGCCGACCAGGATGATGACCTTGAGGTAGCTCTCGCCGAGCGTGACGAGCGAGCGGGAGGCGGTGGCGCGGATCAGCGTTGCATCGTTGAGAAAGCCCGAGAGCAGGCGCCCGGAATGCACCCTTTGGATCCAGTTGAGGTCGGCGCGCGAGAGCTGCGCGAACATTTGCAGGCGAAGATCGGCGATGAAACGATGGCCGAGATAGGCGACGGTCACGTCGGCGATGTATTCCGACACGGCCTTGACGATCGTTACGATCACGATCGCCGCGGTGATCCAGTAGACCATCTGCGCGTTCTTGGCGACGAACACGTCGTCGGCCGTTCTTTGAATGAGGAACGGGATGGCGCCGGTCGTGGCGGCGGTCAAAAGCATGGCGACCGAAGCGAGAGCGAGCAGCCCGAAGCGGGGCCGCAAATGCTCGTGCCAAATGCGGATCAGGATCGCCTTGGTCGAATAGTGGACCTGGAGCTCGTCCGCGCTCCGCGTGACCACTCCGGCATCCCTGAACAGTTTGTCTTTCAAGCGGTTCCCCGTTTCCCAACGTCTAAGCTTCCGCCGTCCCGCCTTCTAGCACGCGGCGGGAGGCCCTCGAAGGCGAAAAAACCCAGGGCAAAAATGCCTCTAGCCTTTCTCACCGCCGCTGTCGTGCTCCGGATCGAGCAAGCGATGCAGATGGACGATGAAATAGCGCACATGGGCGTCGTCCACGGTGCGATGCGCGGCTTCCTTCCACGCGTCATAGGCTTGCGCGTAGTTGGGATAGATACCGACGATATCGAGCCCCTTGAGATTGTTGAACTCGGTTCGGTCGAGCGATTTGAGTTCGCCGCCGAACACGAGATGCAGCAACTGCCGGCCGCTTCTCTTGGCATCCTTTGCGGCCATGAAGCCCCTTCCCCCTGCCGCCGCTCTCAGAGATCGACGCGGCTCGTGCGCTCGATCAGGAGCGGGTGGAGCGCCTTGCCGCTCGCCACCAGGCTTGGCAGCCGCGGCGACGGGCGGTTGTAGTGATGCGCGCCACCGCGATGATCCGTGACGATGCCGCCGGCTTCTTCGACCAGGAGCGCCGCCGCGGCAAGGTCCCACTCGCTCTTGTTCGAGAGCGAGATGGTGGCGTCGGCGCGGCCTGAAGCGACCAGGGCGAGACGGTAGGCGACCGAGTTCACCCATTTGGTCTTCACCTCGGGCCACGGCTCCTTCCAGATCTTCTTCTTGAAGAGGCCGCCGCTGGCGATGAGAAGCGCGCCCTCGAGCGTGCTCTTGTCGCTCGCGGCGATCGGCTCATCGTTGAGGAAGGCGCCCTTGCCGCGCATGGCGTGGAAGAACTCGTCGGTCGCGGGGTTGTACACCGCGCCCAGCACCGGCACGCCGTTCTCGACGAGCGCGGCCGACACCGTCCATTCCGGCATGTGGCGCAGGAACGCATTGGTGCCGTCGATCGGATCGACCGTCCACACCCGACCGGCGTTGAGCCGCTCGGGATCGTCCTCGGTCTCCTCCGACAGCCAGCCATAGTCGGGGCGCGGCACGTGAAGCGCGAGTTTAAGCGCGACGTCCACCGCGAGGTCCGCCTCGCTCACCTCGCTGCCGTCGATCTTGCGTTTGACCGTGACCGGCTTGCGGAAATAGCTGAGGGCGAGTTGGCCCGCTTCGCGCGCGCCCTTCTTAAGAAGCGCGTAATCTTCTTCGAGGGTCGGAGCGGTTCGCGGCCGCTTTGCTGGCTCGATCGCGGTCATTGCGGGGTTTGCGGAAGATTCTCGAAACTTTTCAGCAAAGCTCTCTAAACCATGTGAACAGCTAAATCGCGCATACCAGCCGTTAACAACGTCCGTTAAGCGCTTCGGAAAGCTTCCATGGCAGGATCGCGCCAATCAAGGCCGCCTCAAGGCAGCCAGCCGAGCGGGGAAGCTAACAGTAAGGCGTCAACCGGGCCCTTGGGCAAATTGCCCCGGGGCCCGGTGCTTTTTTGCGCTTTCGGCGCTTGCGCGCAACTCAGAATATTGCCGCGAGCGCCATGTCGATGAGGATGGCGCCGAAGACGATCGCGCCGAAATCGCGATTCGAGCGAAAGCGCCGCAGGCAGTTGTCGGGATCGGCGATATTGAGCGTCGCGACCTGCCAGGCAAGCTGTGCCGCGGCCGCCGTCATTCCCACGAGGAACGCCATCCCGGCATGGGCCATGATCCCCGCCGCCAAGATCGCGAGAAAGGCGAGCGTGTAGAGAGCGGCGAGCCAGGCGTAGGTGGCGCGGCCGAAGCGGAGCGCCGTCGATTTCAGCCCGAGGACGGCGTCCTCGTCCCGGTCCTGGTGGGCATAAATCGTGTCGTAGCCGATGGTCCAGGCGACGGCCCCGGCATAGAGCACGACCGCCGCCCAATCGAGCCGTCCCAGCACCGACGTCCAGCCGAGAAGCGCGCCCCAATTGAAGGCGAGCCCGAGCACGAGTTGCGGCCAGGAGCTGAATCGCTTGACGAAGGGGTAGAGCGCCACGATCGGCAGCACGCCGAGCCCGAGCCAGACGGTGTAGTTGTTGAATTGCAAGAGAACGGCGAAGCCGATCAGGCTGAGCGCGACCATGAACAGGATGGCGTTTTGCAGGCTCACCTGTCCGCTCGGGATCGGCCGGGCGCGCGTGCGCGCGACTTGGGCGTCGATGTCGCGGTCGACGATGTCGTTATAGGTGCAGCCGGCCGCGCGCATGACAAGCGCGCCGATGGCGAACAGGATAAGGAGCCTCAGGTCCGGATAGGCTTCGTCGAGGCTCCGAGCCGCCAATGCCACCGACCAGAAGCAAGGAAAGGCAAGCAGGAAAAAGCCGACGGGGCGGTCGGCGCGGGCGAGCCTGAGATAGGGCAGGAGCCGCGCGGGCGCAAAACGGTCGACCCAGTTCCGCGCGCCCGCGTCGGCGATCGCGCCGTCTTTACCTTGGGGCAACGTTGTCATGTGCTTGACGCTTGTGCTCCGTCAGCCTTCACTCGAAAAACCGCCATGCCGTCTAAACCCCAGCGCCTGTTCGTCACCGCGAAGCTCGAACCGGGCGCGACCGTAGCGCTCGGCAAGGACCAGGCGCATTACCTCAGAAATGTGCTGCGACTCAAGCAAGGCGACAACCTCCTTCTATTCAACGGCCGGGACGGCGAGTGGTGGGCCGAGCTCGGCGAGGCTGGCAAGAAGGAGGCGCAAGTCCGCCTCGACCACCAGACCCGGCCGCAAGAAGATGGACCCGACCTGCACTATCTGTTCGCGCCGCTTAAGCGCGCCCGGCTCGACTATATGGTGCAGAAAGCGACCGAGCTCGGCGCAAGCGCGCTCCGCCCCGTCATCACGCGCCACACCATCACCGAGCGCGTCAAGAGCGAGCGCCTCATTGCCAATGCGATCGAGGCTGCCGAGCAATGCGGCATTTTGCGCGTGCCGGAAATCATGGAGCCGGAAAAGCTCGCCAAGCTGCTCGATCGCTGGGACGAGGGGAGGCGGCTCATCTTCGCCGACGAGCAGGCCCTGCACATTTCGCCGTTCGAGGCGCTGAAGACCTTGGCGCCCGGACCGCTCGCCGTCCTGATCGGACCGGAGGGCGGGTTCGAGCGCGAGGAACGGGCAGCACTGGTCGCAAAGTCCTTCGTCCTGCCGATATCGCTCGGGCCCCGGGTGATGCGCGCCGACACCGCCGCGGTCGCCGCTCTCGCGCTTGTGAACGCCGCGCTTGGCGATTGGCGGTAAGGATCGGCTTGTCAGGTCTATGGCCGGAGCGGCATATAGGCCGGCTTTCCCGGCGCAGGTCCCCGCCCTTGCGCCCCAACCCCCTACGGAGCTCCCCCGATGTCGACAAAGGTCGGTGGGCCTCAAGGCCCGGTCGTCTCTTCGCGGGATGAGCTCGTCGCTTACCTCGAACAGGGATCGAAGCCCGCGCGCGATTGGCGCATCGGCACCGAGCACGAGAAGTTTGGTTTCTATCGGCGTGGGTATGGCCCGGTCCCCTACGACGGCGAGCGCGGCATCCGCGCGCTGCTCGAAACACTCGACGAGCGTTTCTGCGGGGACGCCGTCACCGAGAACGGCAATATCATCGCCGTCCACCGGCAGGATTGCCCGAAGGGCGGCGCGATCAGCCTCGAGCCGGGCGGGCAGCTCGAACTCTCGGGCGCGCCGCTGGAAAACCTGCACGAAACCTACGAGGAGCTTCGCGAGCATCTCGTCGAAGTTGGCGAGGTCGGCCACGAACTCGGCATCGGCTTTCTCGGCATCGGCTTCTCGCCGAAATGGACGCTCGCCGAGACACCGGTGATGCCGAAGCAGCGCTACCGCATCATGGCCCGCTACATGCCGACGCGTGGCCGCCGCGGGCTCGACATGATGTTCCGCACCGCGACGGTGCAGGTGAACTTGGATTTCAGCGACGAGCGCGACATGGTGGAAAAATTGCGCGTCGGGCTCGCGCTGCAGCCGGTGGCAACCGCGCTCTTCGCCAATTCCCCCTTCACCGATGGCAAGCCGAACGGCTTCCAGTCTTTCCGCGCCGAAATCTGGCGCGACACCGATCCCGACCGCACCGGGCTCATTCCTTTCGCCTTCGAGCCGGGCATGGGCTTTGAGCGTTATGTCGATTATGCGCTCGGCGTCCCGATGTATTTCGTCTATCGCGACGGGCGCTATATCGACGTGGCGGGCGCCTCGTTCAAAGACTTTCTCGGTGGCAAGCTCGCCGCTCTTCCCGGGGTTCGTCCCACGCTCGACGACTGGGCCGATCATCTCACCACGCTGTTCCCCGATGTGCGGCTAAAGCATTTCCTCGAGATGCGCGGCGCCGATGCCGGGGGCTTCGCGCAGATCTGGGCGCTGCCCGCGCTATGGACGGGGCTGCTCTACGACAAGGACGCGCTCGGCGGGGCCTTGGCGCTGACGGCGGACTGGACCACGGCAGAGCTCCAGCGCTTGCGCGACACCGTCCCCAAGCTTGGCCTCGAGACGCCGTTCCGCGGCCGCAGCTTGCGCGAGACGGCGCGCGAGATGGTCGCTCTCGCGCTCGGCGGATTGGAGCGGCGGGCGCGGCGCGACAAAAACGGCGAGGACGAGCGCAAGGCGCTTGCGCCGCTCGTCGCTGCGATCGAGGAAGGACTTTCCCCCGCCGACCGTCTCCTCGCCCTCTACCACGGACCCTGGCAGGGCGAGATCGACAAGGTGTTCGAGGCGCAGGCGTTCTAGCTCCCTGAATTGACGGCATCGGCGAAGGCTGGCAACCTTCCGGCTCAGCCTTGGGGCGCGGTCATGACCCCAGTCGAAAAACTGAGGAATTTAGGGACGTAACGGCCTCCGTACCGCGGCCGGCGCCAGCCGCATCAACAACAGGGCCTTCTCGAGCGTATCGGTCAACTGGAGCAGGCGCTTGCGGCAAGCGAGCGACGCGAGCACTCCTTGCGCTCGGCGCAAGCGAAACTCCGTCACGCTCACGCCCGGCAGAAATCGCTGAA
>DASTKZ010000130.1:0-8005 GCA_035715445.1 Methyloceanibacter sp. | reverse complement strand
CATCGACAAATCCTTGCCGTAGCCCGAGAATTTGAGGCCGCCATGCGGCATCTCGCTCACCAGCATGAAATGGGTGTTGACCCAGGTGCAGCCATACTGAAGACGCGCCGCCGTGGCCATTCCCTTGCCGATGTCTGAGGTCCAGACCGACGAGGCGAGCCCATAGTCGCTGTCGTTGGCCCAGGCCACCGCCTGGTCGACGTCGTCGAAGCGGGTGACCGACACGACCGGTCCGAACACTTCCTTGCGCACGATCTCGTCATCCTGCCTGGCTCCGGCAACGACGGTCGGCTCGAAGAAAAAGCCCTTGCCGCCCGGGGACTTGCCGCCCGCCGTGATGGAAATGTGGGGCGCCTTGCCTGCACGCTCGACGAAGCCCTGAACGCGGTCCTTCTGCGCCGATGAGATCAGGGGCCCGATCTCGTTCTCGTCGTCGTTCGGCAGGTTGTACTTGATCTCCTTGATGGCGCTCGACAGGTCGGCGACCAGATTGTCGTAGACTTTCTTGCCGACATACATTCGGCACGCCGCCGTGCAATCCTGGCCCGCGTTGTAATAGCCGAACGTCTTGACGCCGGAGACGACCGAGCCGATGTCGGCGTCGTCGAAGACGATGACCGGCGCCTTGCCGCCGAGCTCCAGATGCGTGCGCTTCAGCGTGGCTAACGCCGCCTGCAGCACCTTCCGCCCGGTGTCGATGCTGCCGGTGAGCGAGACCATCGCGATTTTCGGGTGATTGATCAGGGCGTTTCCGGTGGTAGCGCCGCGGCCGATCACGACATTCACCACGCCCTCGGGAAAGATCTCGGCGATCGTCTTGGCAAGCTTCAGCGCCGTCAGCGGCGTCTGCTCAGAGGGCTTGATGACGATGGTATTGCCGCCCGCGAGCGCCGGAGCGAGCTTCCAGGCGGCCATCATCAGCGGATAGTTCCACGGCGCAATCGAGCCGATGATGCCGATCGGGTCGCGGCGGATCATTGAGGTGTGTCCCGCCGTGTATTCGCCGGCCACGGTCCCGTGCATGTTGCGCGCGGCGCCGGCAAAGAAGCGGAAGCAATCGGAAACCGCCGGCATCTCATCCTGCAACACGCGGATCCTCGGCTTGCCTGTATTCAGCGCTTCGAGCGCGGCGAAGGACTCGGCCTCACGGTCGATGGCGTCGGCAAGCTTCAAGAGGAGGGTCGAGCGCTCGGCGGGCGTCGTGCGCGACCAGGTCTGAAACGCCTTCTCCGCCGCGTTAACCGCCGCATCGACCTGGGCGGGGGTGGCGTCGGTCAGCTCCACGACCTTCGCCTCGGTCTTGGGGTTGAGCACGGCATCGGCTTCGCCGGCGCCCGCGACGAATTTCGAACCGATCAACATTTGCGTGTCGAGCATGGACGGTCCTCCACTTGGAAGCTTTTTTACGACTATTTCGACGACCCGCCTGTGTGTTCGCCCTCGCGCGTCAGGTAGTAGGCGGCCAGGATCGGCAGAAGCGTGACGAAAACGACGAACACCGCGACCACGTTCGTAACCGGGCGCTGGCGCGGTCGGATCAGCTCCGACAGCATCCAGATCGGCAGGGTCGATTGCTGGCCCGCAGTGAATGTCGTGACGATCACCTCGTCGAAGGATAGCGCAAAGGCGAGCATGCCGCCGGCGAGAAGCGCCGTGCCGATTTGAGGCAGGATCACGTACCAGAAGGTCTGGAAGCCGTTGGCGCCGAGATCCATCGAGGCCTCGATGAGATTGCCGGAGAGGCGCCGGAACCGAGCGATGGCGTTATTGTACACCACGACGATGCAAAACGTCGCGTGGCCGAGCACGATGGTCCAGATCGAGAAATCGAGACCCATGATGTCGAAGGCCGAGCGCAACGATATGCCGGTGATGATGCCGGGGAGCGCAATCGGCAGGACAAAGAGCAGCGATATCGTCTCGCGGCCGAAGAAGCGGGCGCGCGACAAGGCGGCGGCAGCGAGCGTGCCGAAGATCAAGGCAAGCACGGTGGCGATCGCCGCAACCTTCAGCGACAGATAGAGCGGCGGCCAGATGTCGGGGCGATGCGCCCAGGCGATCTCGAACCATTTCGTGGTGTAGCCTGGCGGCGGGAACTGGAAGCTCCTCTCCTCGGTGGTGAAGGCGTATAGAAAGATGAGCGCTAGCGGCAGATGCAGGAACAGGAGCCCGGCGATGGCCGCAAGGCGCAAGCCGAGGGGCTTGGGGGCGTTCGCGCTAGAGGACATCGAACGCCCCCATGCGCTTTGCCATCCACAGATAGACGCCCATGATCGCCATCGGAACCACGGTGAAGGCGGCCGCGAGAGGAATGTTTCCGGCAGTCCCTTGCAGCGTGTACACCGCCTGCCCGATCATGAGGCGCGAATTGCCGACAATGGTCGGTACGATGTAATCGCCGAGGGTGAGCGAGAACGTGAAGATCGAGCCGGCGATGATGCCGGGGAGCGCCAGGGGAAAGATCACGGTCCAGAAGGTCTGGCGCGGATCGGCGCCGAGATCGGCCGAGGCCTCGATATAGTTGAGCGGCACCCGCTCGAGTGCCGCCTGGATCGGCAGAATCATGTAGGGAATCCAGATATAGACGAAGACGAGGAAGGTGCCGATATAGCTGAAGGACAGCGACGGCCCGCCGATCACCGGCAGCGCCATGATGCCCTCGAGCAGCCACGACAGATGCAAACCCTTGGCAATCCAGGTGATGATGCCTTCCTTGGCGAGGATCAGCTTCCAGGCGTAGATCTTAACCAAGTAGCTCGACCATAGCGGCATCATCACCGCGAGATAGAACAGCGCCTTGGTCCAGCCGCGGGCGTAACGCGCGGCATAGTAGGCGATGGGAAAGGCGATGATGGCGCAAGCAATCGTGACCAGCGCCGACATCATGACCGTGCGCAAGATGATCTGAAGATTGGCCGCTTCGAAAAGCTGGGCGTAGGTCGAAAGCGTGAATTCGCGGACGATGAGGCCGGAAAAGTCGTCGAGCGAGTAGAAGCTCTGCAGGAGAAGCGCGAACAGCGACCCAACGTAGACAACGCCGATCCACAGCAAGGGCGGCAGCAGCAGGAGAAAGGTCAGGAGCTTCGGGCGCTGAAAGAAGAGGTCGGAGACCCGCGTGAGAGTGTTCCCCTCGCTTTCGTCAGTGACCAGGACCGCCGCTGCCTGGGTCACGCGCCCTCCTCCATGATGACCATGGCCGATTTGGGCCAGATGAGCCGCACGGGATCGCCCGGCTTGAATCGCGTATCGCCGGCCGGGACCTCGGCGTTGATGCGTATCTTGTCAGCCTCGACATTGAACCGGGTCACCGCGCCCTGATAGCTGACCATCTTGATCTCGCCATCGGTCGAGGCGTGCTTCTCCGGCACTGACGCGCCCGAGGGATGCACGACGATCTTCTCGGGTTTCAGGCTTGTCCACTTGGCGACGCCCCCATGACGCTCGGCGAAGGCGGGCGGAAACACGTTCGACGATCCGACAAAGTCGGCGACGAAGCGCGACTCGGGCCGCTCATAAACGGAGGTCGGCGTCCCGACCTGGACGATCTTGCCGTCGTTGAAGACGGCGACGCGATTGGACATCGACAGGGCCTCGCCCTGATCATGGGTCACGAAGACGAAGGTGATGCCGAGCGCGTTCTGGAGCGCCTTCAGCTCCTCCTGCATCTGCTCCCTGAGCTTCAGGTCGAGGGCGCCGAGCGGCTCGTCGAGCAAGAGCACCTTGGGTCCGTTCACCAGCGCGCGGGCGAGCGCCACGCGCTGCCTCTGGCCTCCGGAAAGCTGCGCCGGGCGGCGTCCTTCGAATCCGGCGAGCTTGACCATGGCGAGCGCGTTCTTGGCCTTGGCCTCGCGTTCGGCGGCGCCGACGCCCTTGATCCTGAGGCCGTAGGCGACGTTCTCGCCGACCGTCATGTGGGGAAAGAGAGCGTAGTCCTGAAACACGGTGTTGACGTTGCGTTTGTAGGGCGGAACGCCTTCGGCCGTTTCGCCGAAAATCTCGATATGGCCCTCGTCGGGCTGCTCGAAGCCGGCGATGAGACGCAGGCAGGTGGTCTTGCCCGATCCCGAGGGACCGAGCATGGCGAAGAACTCGCCCTCGGCGATGTCGAGGGTGACGCCGTCGACGGCTCTCACCGAGCCGAAGCGGCGTGACACGTTGACGAATCGAACGGCGGGCGCCATGGAACTTCAAGTCTTCGTGGAAGCGGCCCGGATCGGTTGACCCGGGCCGCTCGTTTGCGCGGCGCTACTTGCCGAGGATGGCAATGTAGTCTTTGGCCCACTGCGAGTAGGGCACGCATTTGCCCTCCTGCTCGCACTTGGCCGTCGGCGTACGCCAGAACCAAATCTGGTCGAAATTCTCGTAACCGTTGGTGGCGCAGCCCGTATCGGTCAGAAGCTCGTTGCCTTTGCAGGCGGCGGGCACTGCCGGCACCGAGCCGAACCAGGCAGCGAGATCGCCCTGCAATTTCGGATTCAAGGAATGCTCCAGCCACTTATAGGCGCAGTTGGGATTTTGCGCCTCGGTATGCATCATCGTCGTATCGGCCCAGCCCGTCGCCCCTTCCGCCGGGATCGTCGAGGCGATCGGCTTCTTCTCCGAACCGAGGAGATTGACCTGGAACGGCCAAGACGAGGAGGCGACCACGCCCTCGTTCTTGAAGTCGTCGACCTGGACCATGGCATCGTGCCAATAGCGGCCGACGAGCGCCCTCTGCGCCTGAAGCAGGGCAATGACCGCGGCATACTGATCGGGATTGAGCTCGTAAGGATTCTTGATGCCGAGCTCGGGCTTCGTCTTCATCAGAAAGAGAGCGGCGTCGGCGATATAGATCGGACCGTCATAGGCCTGTACCCGTCCCTTGTTGCTCTTGCCGTCGGGCAGCGTCTGCTCGGTGAACACGACGGACCAGCTCTTCGGCGCCTCCTTGAACACCTCGGTGTTGTAGGCAAGCACGTTCGGGCCCCAATCATAGGGAACACCGTAGTGAACGCCATCGACCGTGTGCCAGGGCGCGTTCTGCAGCCGCTCGTCGATGGTCTTCCAGCTCGGAACTAAGTCGATATTGATCGGCTGGACCTTCTTGCCGGCGACGAGGCGGAGCGAGGCATCGCCCGAGGCGGTGACGAGGTCGAATCCGCCCTGGTTCATCAGCGTCACCATCTCATCGGAGGTCGCGGCGGTCTTCACATTGACCTTACAGCCCGTCTCCTTCTCGAACGAGGTGACCCAATCGTAATTCTTGTCGGTTTCACCGCGCTCGAGATAGCCGGGCCAAGCGACGATGTTGACTTGGCCTTCGCCCTCGCCGACGGCGGTCGGCATTTCGGCGAGAGCCACGGCACTGCCAAGGACAAGCAGAGGAACAACAGAGGCTGCTAGATGGAAGGAGGACTTCATGATTTTGACTCCTGAAACGCGCGACGCGCTGAACGGCCAATGGTCGGACGATCTGGTTGGGACAGGTCGCAAAACACCCCCATTGAACCGGCATGAATTTAGTCGAGGACGGGGTCAAGCGCCATAAGAAAGCCAAGGAACGCATGTCCTTGGGCCCGCTTAGGACCGATATGTCAGAGCGTTAATGGCGTCCTCGCGGCCTTTCCGCACGCCGGTCGCGATGCCTTCACTTTTTCAATGCGAGCGTCTCGATGAGAGCTTCGGAGGCCCGGTTTCCGCTTTGGACGCCCCCGTTCATGTAACCGATAAAGTCAACGCTCGTATGCTCACCAGCGAATTGCACCCGGCCGCCGAGGGCGGGTTCAGCCGCCACGTCCAGCAAGGTCGTGTACTGGCCCACCTTGGCCCCGGCGTAGCCGCCGAGCGTGAACGGATAGCGGGCCCAGAAAAAGGACGCGACCGCCGCCTTGTCGAGGCTTTCGGCCACCTTCGGCGCCATCCTGGCAAGGCCGCTGCGAAATCTCTCGAGCGCGTCGTTTTCCTTGTCGAGGCCCGCTTTCCCTCCGAGAAAGTTGGTGAGGATGCCGGCTTCGCCCGGCTGCGCGCGGCTGTCCTCCCATATGTCTTGGAAGCCAAGGTCCGAGTAAAAGGCGCCGTTCGACGGCGCGGGCAAGCCAGAGTCGGCAGTTCGCCACACGCGCGAAGTCGTGCCGTTGATGACTTTGGCGCTCGTCCCCATGCCGAGTTCGCGAATACACTTCAACTTTTCCGGCGTGAGCTTCAGGCGGTTCAGTCCCTTTACGTCGCGGAGCTTGGTGAACGGCAAGGTCAGGATCGTGGCATCGAAGCTCTCGGATTTGTCGCCGTCCGGTCCGGCGAAGGTGAGGACGATTTTACCGGCTTTTCTGTCGAGCGCCGTCAGCGCGTATCCAAGCCGCATGTCGGCCTTGTTCTCAAGCGCGCCGGTCAGCGCCTTGATAAGTTCGGAGGAGCCGCCCGTGATGCGGAATGCTTCATCGCTCTCGCCGAAAATGCGGAAAGGCTGGTCCATCTCGGTGGCAATGAAGTCCACCATATTGAGAGAGGATTGCTCTTCGGTCTCGAACCCGAATTCGCCGACATAGGCAACGTCGAGCAGATCGATGGCCCAGTTCTCCGTCTTGCCGCGGAACTGCTCGAGATAAGCCTTGAGACTCATCTGGTCGAGCTTGTGCGCGAACTTGGTCCAATTCTCGTCTTTGTCGGTGAGTTTTTCGGCATCTTCGGCGATCTTCTCGGCGATCGGCGCGAAGGCGCCGGTTTTCGTCGCGGAATCAACCATGTCTTTCGGCGTATGGAACGCCCCGCCGAAATAATAGAGGTCCTCGCCTTCGCCCTCGGTCGCGAGCGTCTGCATCTCGATTCCGAACTCTTTGGCGAGAGCTATCAGATCCTCGTGGCCGGTATCGACGAACTGGCCGCCGAGCTCGCAGAACATGCCCTTGTAAAAGTCGTAGACCGTGAGCATGCGTCCGCCCCAGCGGCTGCTCGCTTCGAACAGAACGGGTTTCACGCCGACGGCTTGCAGTCGATAGGCCGCGGTTAGTCCGGCGACGCCGCCGCCGACAATGGCGATCGAGGGCGGCGTCTTGTCCTTGGCGAATGCGCGCCAGTCAAGAACGGGCGATAGCGCCGCCGCGCCTGCCGCGGCCGCAGAGAGCCGCAATAATCGCCGCCGGCTCAGCGCGGACGAACGCGGCAAGACGATGCCGCGATCATGACATGTAATGGCGAGCGCTTTCTTGACGGCGGCAAACAAAGGCGTGCGGGACATGACGATCACCTCGCGTGACTGAGACAGACCGAAGAACGGGGAAGACACGAGAAGCGCCCCCGATCGTCAGTTTGTCACAATCCGCCGCCCGCCTAAAGCGTTCATGCTTGCGGCGAATGGCGAGACAATTCGCGAACATGCGCGCTTGGGCCAGTCGCACGCGCCGATCTCTCGACATGGTGTGGCAGTCGCGCCTCTACTTGCGCGAGGGCAAGAGGCAGGAGGCCGGCAGCAGGCGGCTCGCGACATCCCTCAGCGCGAAGCTCGATTTCAACCGGGCGACGCCGGGAAGGCGCGAGAGCTGCTCTTTATGGATGCGCTCGAAATCGGCGAGATCGCGCGCCATCACGGTGACGAGATAGTCGTCCTCGCCGGACATCAGATGACAGGAAACAACCGAGGGCGCCTTGACCACGGCCTCCTCGAACGACTTGAGCAGGTCCTCGTTCTGACTCTTGAGGCCGATCTGCACGATGACGGTGATGCTCAAGCCGAGCGCCTCGCGATTGACGCGGACCTGATAGCCTTCGATCACGCCTCTCTCTTCGAGCGCGCGGATCCGCCTTGCGATCGCGGTCGCCGACAAGGGAACGCGCTCGGCGAGTTCGACCTGGCTCAGACGCCCGTCCTCAAGCAGGGCGCCGAGGATCGCGCGATCCAGCGCATCCAGCTCGATTTCTTTCATTTGTCTGCGTATTAAGCCGCTTTGAAGCAGAAAATATGCCTAAATCTACGCTTTCTCTCGCGAGAAAGCCAGCAATCTTTTTGCGGTTTGAGGCATGCTTCGAAGAG
>DASTKZ010000129.1:0-3377 GCA_035715445.1 Methyloceanibacter sp. | reverse complement strand
CTTCTCATCGGCGCCACGGGAATTGCGCTCGCGACCGCGCTTGCGGGCTGGATCAATGTCGCGCTGCTTGCGGGGGAGCTTGCGCGCCGCGAAGGCTTCGCGCTCGACGACACCTTTCGCCGCCGCGTCTTCCGCATCCTCGCCGCGTGCGCTGCGATGGGGGCGGTCGTGTTCGTTCTGGTCAGGGTGTTGGCCGGGGGCTTCGCCCCGCAAAGCGGGCTCGCCGTGCAGGTGGCCTCGCTCTTTGCCGTGGTCGGTTTGGGCCTCGCCACCTATCTCGGCGCGGCGCATGTGTTGGGTGCGGCGAATTTTCGCGACCTCATCAAGGAAGCGAGCGGCTAACGGGGCGGTTGCGCCGCGACGGGGCCTGCGCCATAACCCGGCCTGCGGCAGGGACACGACATGCAAAGATACAAGACCAGGACCCGCGTCTTTTCCGGCGTGCAGCCGACCGGCAATCTCCATCTCGGCAACTATCTCGGCGCCATCACCAAATTCGTGGCGCTCCAGGCCGAGCATGACTGCCTCTATTGCGTGGTCGATCTCCACGCCATCACCGTGTTCCAGGACCCCGAAGAGCTTGCCAAGAACACCCGCGAGGTCACGGCCGCCTTCATCGCCTCGGGCATCGATCCCGCCCGCCACATCGTCTTCAACCAGAGCCAGGTTTCCGGGCACGCCGAGCTTGCCTGGATCTTCAACTGCGTGGCGCGGCTCGGCTGGCTGAACCGCATGACGCAGTTCAAGGAGAAGGCGGGCAAGGACCGCGAGCAGGCCTCCGCCGGCCTCTATGTCTATCCGAACCTGATGGCGGCGGACATTCTGCTCTACCACGCGACCCATGTTCCGGTCGGCGACGATCAGAAACAGCATCTCGAGCTTGCGCGCGACATCGCCCAGAAATTCAACAACGACTTCGCCGGCGCAATCGCGCGCGAAGGCTATCCGGCCGGCTTCTTTCCGCTGCCCGAGCCTCTCATCACCGGGCCTGCGACCCGGGTCATGAGCTTGCGCGACGGCACGCGCAAAATGTCGAAGTCGGACGAGTCCGACATGACGCGGATCAATCTGACCGACGATGCCGATACCATCGCCAAGAAGATCAAAAAGGCGAAGACCGATCCCGAGCCGCTGCCGTCGGAGGTGAAGGGGCTCGAGACGCGGCCCGAGGCCGACAATCTCGTCGGCATCTATGCCGGTCTCGCCGAGACGAGCAGAGAGGACGTCTTGCGCGAATTCGGCAATGCGTCCTTCTCGCGCTTCAAGGACGCCTTGGCCGAGCTTGCCGCGTCGCGACTGACCCCGATCGGCGATGAGATGAAGCGCTTAGTGGCCGACCCGGTCGAGATCGACCGCATCCTTGCCGACGGCGCGCGCCGCGCTCACGCCATCGCCGATCCGATCCTGGCCAAGACCAAGGATATCGTCGGCTTCATCCGCAGCTGACGCTGATAGCGCGAGTTACCGTCATCCTGACGTGGCCGCGAAGCGGCCCTCGAAGGACGCACAATTATTAGTCATCCTTCGAGGCTCGCTCCGCTCGCACCTCAGGATGACGATGGCTGTCATGCCCGCGTAGGCGGGCATCCAGTAGGCACCGCGCTGCGACGAGGATCGCTAGAGGTTACTGGATCGTCCGCCTTTGCGGACGATGACAAAGAAAGAACCCTTCGCATCCGGGCATGACGAACGAGGAGGCGGGGAAGGGCCTCCTCAAGCGACAATGGTTAGGACGCGCCGACGCCGGTGCCGATCGGGCAGGAGACGCCGGTGCCGCCGAGCCCGCAATAGCCGCGCGGGTTCTTGGCGAGATATTGCTGGTGGTAGTCCTCGGCGAAGTAGAACTCGGGCGCGGGCAGGATCTCGGTCGTGATCGGCCCGAGGCCGCGACCGGCGAGCGCCTTCTCGTAAGCCGCCTTCGACGCCTCGGCCGCGCGGCGCTGCTCCTCGGAATAATAGTAGATGCCGGAGCGGTACTGGGTGCCGACGTCGTTCCCTTGGCGCATGCCTTGGGTCGGGTCGTGGCTCTCCCAAAAAACCTTGAGCAGCTCGTCGTAGCTCACGCGGGCGGGGTCATAGACGACGAAGACCGCCTCGTTGTGGCCGGTCCGGCCCGAGCACACCTCTTCGTAAGTGGGGTTCGGCGTCAGTCCGCCGGCATAGCCGACCGCGGTCACGTGAACGCCGGGGACCTCCCAGAACTTGCGCTCGGCGCCCCAGAAGCAGCCGAGCCCGAACTGTGCTGTGGCGAAGCCTTGCGGGTAGGGGCCCTTGAGCGCCGCGTCGGTCACGAAATGCGTCTTCGCCGTGGGAAGGGGCTCGCTCCGGCCGGGCAGGGCCTCGGCCTCAGAGGGCATCGACAAGGGCTTGCGTTTCAGCGTGAACATGGAGGCACTCCTTTAAGGTGCGGCGGCGCAGATCCCCCTGGTTGTCGCGAAATCCCCTAGTTGATGAACACCTCGACCTGTTTCCGCTTCTGCCCGAGCCAATAAAGCAGGACTCCGAGGATGCCGAACACGACCCAGGTCGGCGCATCGAGGATCGTGGTCATGATCGGGTCCCAGACCACGGGACTGACGCTCGTCTCGATCGCGGCCTTGGCGTCCCGCAGCGTCTCCGGGCTCAAGGCCTGCCATTGCTGCCCCATCGGCGTCACCGCCCAGGCGCCGCCCCCGGCCAGGCTCTTGGTGGCGTCGATGACGGCGGCGACCATGGCAAGCAGGAGCAGCCAGACGCCCATAATGCGCAACAACATCCGCATGGCTCGATAGGTTTCCCGATGGGAGCGATGATCCTTACATAAGCCATTGCGGCGCCATGTTCAAATCGGCGCGCGATCAGCATTGCGTGAAGGGCCCGCGAGCAGCGCTTGCCCTCGCTTGAACCAAGAGGGTGCTTCGCTATAGTGCGGCGCCCTGCTTTAGGAGAGGTGGCCGAGTGGCCGAAGGCGCACGCTTGGAAAGCGTGTAGACGGGCAACCGTCTCGTGGGTTCGAATCCCACCCTCTCCGCGCCGAGCCGTTGCTGCATAAGGAATTGCTGGGGATTTTGATTCCTGGGCTACACTTTGGGCTACACTCGCGCAGGCGCTAGGTCGAAGCGCAGTCGCCACCCCAGCCCTACCGCTGCTATATGCTCAAGTTCCAGACCGGCCGGGGGCCATCTTTTCCAGGGGTTCGCGGGGAATAGCGACAAGAGGAAAATCCCGTGGGTGCGCTATGGGTGCGGGGCTTAGGCTCTTCGCCCGCCGGGTGGTGGGGAGACGCTCATGATCACCGAGGTTACTGCACCATCCCCGAAGCTGTGATCCTTCTCAAAACCCACGGCAAGTTGCTCGAACACCTCACAGCGGCGATGCTGCTTGGCGAGCTTCGTGTC
>DASTKZ010000128.1:0-2258 GCA_035715445.1 Methyloceanibacter sp. | reverse complement strand
CGCTCGCCTGGGCCGCGGTCGGGATCCCGCTCCTGTGGGGAATCTGGATCACCGTCGATAAGGCCCTCGCGCTCTTCGCTTAGGCCGATTTTAGGCCGATTTTCCAATATCTGGGGGAGGGAGCGCGGCCCAACACAAGATAAGGGGTGGTTTGTCAGAATTTGTTAATGTGGCTTTCAGGGAGCGTTCATGGCCGCGTCATGCAGTCCTAATGCCGATACCCCATTATCTCATCTGTGAGTTCACCGAAGGAGACGACCATGAAAGAGTGGCTGAAACCCGAGATCACCGAGTCCGAGGCTGGCATGGAAGTGACGAGCTACCTCCCCGCCGAGCTCGACCGCGCTTAATCAGAGCGTCGATCTTACAAGTTTTCGTCTAAAGATGGCGGTTCCCGCGAAAGTGGGGACCGCCATTTTTGCGCCTGGACCGAGCCTCTCGCGCTACTCTTGCTGCAATGTTGCCATCGCTCGTCCTCGCCCTCCTCGCCATTCCGGTCATCGCCATCGCAAGCCTGGTGCTGACGCTGCGCATGCGCACGCGGCTCACGCGGGCTGAGCAAAGGCTCGACACGCTTCAGAGATGGCTTGCCGACAGGGCTGATCTTGAACCTTCGGCTGAGGCTCCGCCCGCAGCCCTCCCCGCGCCCGCGGACATTTCTGCCGAGGAAAAGACCGGAACGGACGAGCTGGTCCTTCCCGTGGCGGAACCCGTCCCGCACCCGCCCGCGCCTACGCCGCCGCCCGTCAAGGCAAAAGCCAGTCTAGAGGAGCGCTTCGGCACGCAATGGGCCGTCTGGGCCGGCGGCATCGCGCTCGCGCTCGGCGGCTTCTTCCTCGTTCGCTATTCGATCGAGCAGGGCTGGTTCGGCCCGGCGCAAAGGGTGCTGCTCGCGGGTCTCGTGGCGCTCGCCTTGATCGGGGCCGGCGAATGGACCAGGCGCCGTGAGATCAAGACTGGGATCGTGGGTCTCGCCAAGGCGCACATCCCGAGCGTGCTGACCGCGGCGGGAACGGCGATCGCCTATGCCGACGTTTACGCGGCTTACGCGCTTTACGGCTTCATTGGTCCGGCCGTGGCGTTCGTTCTGCTCGGGATCGTCGCGCTCCTGACGCTCACCGCCGCGCTCCTTCACGGGCCCGCGCTCGCGGGCCTCGGCCTCATCGGCGCCTTTGCGACGCCGCTGATCGTCGCGACCGAAGCGCCGAACTATTGGGCGCTCTATCTCTACCTCGCCTTCGTCACTGCCGCCGCCTTCGCCCTTGCCCGGGCCAAGCTATGGCGCTGGCTTGCCATTGCGGCGATCGCGGCAAGCGTCGCTTGGATGCTGCCGGCGATCGGCGATCTGGCCGCGCTCACGCCGAAAGCGTTTTATCTCGCCGCCTGCTTCACTCTCGCCGCTCTCTTCATCGTTTCGGGTCTGCTGTTCGGACCCGACGCCGCGCCCGGTGAGATCGACGCGGTGTCGTCGGCCGCGCTCGCCGCCTATCTCGCCGCCTCGATGTTGCTCGTTCTCGCCACCGGTCACGACACGCTCGCGCTCACGCTGTTCGTGATCCTTGTCGCCTCGACCGTCGCCATCGCTTGGCGGAGCGATGCCGCAATCGCCGCCGTTCCCGCCGCGGCGCTCTTCGTTGCGTTCATCTTCTGGCAGTGGTCGATCGATTTCGACGTCGCCGCGCTCGGCCTCCCCAACGGTCCGGTTCCCGACAGTCTGTGGAAGCCCGAGCACTATCTGTTCGGCGCGCCGCTCGTGCTTGGCGCCGCGCTTGCGCTTCTTTTCGGCGCTGCCGGCTTTCTCGCCCAGGCCCGCGCCAGCCACTCCTTTGTCGCCATCCTGTGGAGTGCAACCGCTGTCTGTGCCCCTCTTGCCATTCTGATCGCGCTCTATTGGCGCATTGCCGGATTCGACCGCTCGATCCCCTTTGCCGCAGCCGCCGTGCTCCTTGCCGGCGCTTTTGCCCTTGCCACCGATGCCCTGAGCAAGCGAAGCGAGCGCACGACCGGCGAAGGACCGGTTGCGATCTTCGCCACCGGCGCAATCGCTTCGCTCGCGCTTGCCTTGAGTCTTGCGCTCGAGAAAGGCTGGCTCACCATAGCGCTCGCCCTGATGGCTCCCGGCATTGCCTGGATCGCCGAGAAACGGCCGTGGCCCGCGCTACGCTGGCTCGCCGCCGCGGTCGCCATCGCCGTGATCGGCCGCATCGTCTGGGATCCGCGCATCGTCGGCGACGCGATCGGCGTCCGGCCCGTCTTCA
>DASTKZ010000127.1:0-6767 GCA_035715445.1 Methyloceanibacter sp. | reverse complement strand
ATCGGTCTCGCACATGCCGCCGACAAGCGTGGTGAGCCCGCGCCGGTAGCCGAGTGCCGCGGCATAGACGAAGAAGAGGAGATTGCGTCCCGGAACGAAGGTCGAAGGGAGCCCCGAATCGAGCATCGTAATCTCGGCCTCCGAGGTGAGGGCGGTTTCGCCGATGGCGCCGAAGCTCGAAATGTCGATGACATGGTCGGGCCCAAGCCGCGCGCCCCAGCGGGGAAAGCGGCGCGCAATCTCGTCGCGAACACGCTCACGGCATTCAAGCTCGACGCTGTGGCGCTGGCCGTAGTCGAAGCCCACCGTCTCGACCCTGTCGTATTGGTCGAGCGCGTAAGCCAGGCAGACGGTCGAGTCCTGCCCTCCGGAAAAGAGCACCAGCGCCGCGCCTGATGCTTCCTTGGTCATAGGCTTTTGCCATCGAAGGTCGTGACGCTCAGCGCGTCGAGATCGATATTGTCGAGACAGCGCACATTCACCGCGACCATCTCCTCCTGGTTCGGCCCCGTGCCCGTACTGAAAGAGCTGATCCCGCAACTCTTGCAGAACAGGTGATGGACCACCTTCCTGTTGAACTGATAATCGGTCAGATCTTGTTCGCCGGAAGTGACCTTGAACGCAGCCCGCGGCACGAAGGTCAGCATAGAACCCCGCTTCTGGCAGATCGAACAGTTGCAGGAGAGAACGGGGCTGAGCGCGGTCGTGACGTCGTAACGAACCCGTCCGCAATGGCAGCCGCCGCTATAGGTTTGCATGTCAGTCACTTGGTACGGCTCCTTCAAGCCAAAACGCTTTGCACGCCCCGTTGAACCCGATAGAACCCCGCGCGGGACCGAGCGTGTCACGGGCGCGCGAGGCGATCAACCCGAAGGAAGCGCCATGACCGCCATCACGACCATCCTCGGCCGGGAAATCCTCGACAGTCGCGGCAACCCGACCGTCGAAGTCGATGTCGTGCTTGAAGACGGCCATCACGGCCGCGCCGCGGTCCCGTCCGGCGCCTCGACCGGGGCTCACGAAGCGCATGAGCTTCGCGACGGGGGCGCCCGTTACGGCGGCAAGGGCGTGAAGAAGGCGGTCGAAGCCGTCAACGGCGAGATCCGCGAGGCGCTCACGGGCATGGACGCGGCCGATCAGCGCGGGCTCGACCGGCGCTTGCGCGATCTCGACGGCACCGAAAACAAGAAGCGGCTCGGCGCCAACGCGATGCTCGGCACCTCGCTCGCGGCCGCCAAGGCGGAAGCGGCCGCGCAAAACCTGCCGCTCTACGCTTACATCGGAGGGGAGGTGGCAACGCTTCTGCCCGTGCCGATGATGAACATCGTCAATGGCGGGGCGCATGCCGACAATCCGATCGACTTCCAGGAATTCATGATCGTGCCGATCGGCGCGGCAAGCCTCGCCGAGGCGGTGCGGACGGGCGCGGAAATCTTCCATGCGCTGCGCAAGGCGCTGAAGGGCGCCGGCCACAACACCGCGGTCGGCGACGAGGGGGGCTTTGCGCCCAATCTCGCCTCGACCCGCGATGCGCTCGACTTCGTGATGGCCGCGATCAGGGACGCAGGGTTCAGGCCGGGCGACGACACCTATCTTGCCCTCGACGTCGCCGCGACCGAGCTGTTCGAAGGCGGCCGCTATGCGCTGAAGGGCGAGAACCGGACGCTGACCGCCGACCAGCTCATCGCCTATTACGGCGAGCTTGTCGCCAACTACCCGATCTTCTCGATCGAAGACGGCATGAGCGAGGACGATTGGGAGGGCTGGCGGGGCTTGACGCAAGCACTCGGCAATCGCGTCCAGCTCGTGGGCGATGATCTCTTCGTCACCAATGTCGCGCGGCTGAAGCAGGGCATCGACCGGGGCATCGCCAATGCCATCCTGGTCAAGGTGAACCAGATCGGCACGCTCTCCGAGACGCTCGACGCCGTGCGCATGGCGCAAGAGGCGGGCTATGCCGCCGTCATGTCGCACCGTTCCGGCGAGACCGAGGACGCCACCATCGCCGACCTCGCGGTTGCCACCAATTGCGGGCAGATCAAGACCGGCTCGCTAGCCCGCTCCGACCGCGTGGCGAAGTACAACCAGCTGATCCGCATCGAGGAGGAGCTTGGGCCAAAGGCCCGTTACGCCGGCCGGTCGGTGCTGAAGGCCTCGCGGTAACGACCGCTTAACGGCTCGCGCGCAGACTCTTGGGCGATGCGGCTCACGTCTTTCATTTTCCCGCTTCTCGCCTGCGGCGCAGCGGGCTATTTCGCCTATCACCTCCAGATCGGCGATCACGGCCTTGCCGCGCGCGCCGAGCTCGAGGGCAGGAAGGACGTGCTCGCAGGCGAGCTCGCCGGCCTCAAGGAGGTGCGGCAGAGGCTCGAGCGCGACGTTTCCCTGCTTCGCCCCGAGAGCCTCGATCCCGACATGCTCGACGAGCGCGCGCGGGCGATCCTCAACCTCGCGAACCAAGACGATCTCGTCATGCTGAAGCGCCGGCCGCCCGTGGCCGACCCAGTCGAGGCGAAAAAGCGCTAAATCCGTTCTAGGGATTTCCGGCTCGTGCTAGCCTCGGGGCGAATCCGAGGATTGTGCGAAGGAGTGGAGTCCGTGGCAACGCCAAGCCTGAACCCCGGCGCCGCCAATTTGTGGCTTGGCGACGGCGATGCGGGTCAGCCCAACCTGCCTTGGCGCCCGGGGCTTACGCCCGAACAGGAGCTTTCGGCCTATCGCCTCATGCTCTTGATCCGCAGGTTCGAGGAGAAGGCCGGACAGCTTTACGGCATGGGCTATATCGGCGGCTTCTGCCATCTCTATATCGGCCAGGAAGCCGTGGTCGCCGGCATGCAAATGACGATCTCCGAGGGCGACCAGGTCATAACCGCCTATCGCGATCACGGACACATGCTCGCCTCCGGCATGGAGCCGAAACGCGTCATGGCGGAGCTCACCGGACGCCGCCACGGCTACGCCAAGGGCAAAGGCGGCTCGATGCACATGTTCTCGGTCGAGAAAGCCTTCTATGGCGGGCACGGCATCGTCGGCGCGCCGGCGCCGCTCGGCACGGGCCTCGCCTTCGCCAACAAATATCGCGGCAACGACCGCGTCTGCCTCACCTTCTTCGGCGAGGGCGCGGCCAATCAGGGCCAAGTCTATGAGAGCTTCAACATGGCCTCGCTGTGGAAGCTCCCCGTGATCTACGTCATCGAGAACAACCACTACGCCATGGGAACGTCGGTCGAGCGCGCCAGCGCGCGCGCCGAGGAGCTTTACCATCGCGGCTCGGTGTTCGGCATTCCCGGCGAGCAGGTTGACGGCATGGACGTGGCGTCGGTGAAGGCGGCGGGCGACCGCGCCGTGGCCGCGGCGAGGCGCGGGGAGGGGCCGAAAATCCTCGAACTCCTCACCTACCGTTATCGCGGCCATTCGATGTCGGACCCGGCAAAATACCGGACGCGCGAGGAAGTGCAGGAGATGCGCGAGCATCGCGATCCGATCGAGCTTCTGCGTAATCGCCTGCTTGCGTCGGGCCGTGCGAGCGAAGCCGATTTGAAGGAGATCGACCGCGCGGTGCGGGGCATCGTCAACGAGGCGGCGGAGTTCGCGCAGGCTGATCCCGAGCCCGAGCCTTCCGAGCTTTTCACCGACGTGACGGCGAGTTGAGCAAGCCCGGCAGAGCCTGATGCCAACCGAGATCCTCATGCCGGCGCTGTCTCCCACCATGGAAGAGGGGAAGCTCGCCAAATGGATGGTGCGCGAGGGCGATTCCGTGCGCGCCGGCGATGTCATCGCCGAGATCGAAACCGACAAGGCGACGATGGAAGTCGAGGCCGCCGAGGACGGGCGGGTGGGCACGATCCTCGTGCCCGAGGGCACCGAGCATGTGAAGGTCAACCGGCCGATCGCGCTCCTCATTGCCGACGGCGAGGATGTGTCGATGCCGCGTGCCCCGGCCGCTTCTGAAGCCGTCGCAACGCTGCGTGCCGAAGAACCTCCGCCCGATCTCGGCGAGGCGCCACCCCTGGTCGAAGAGGCGCCGGCCGGCCCGCAAATTGCCCCGGAGGAACCGGGCCCCGAGCCCGAACTCCCGCCGGGTACGGCGATGGTCAAGCGCACCGTGCGCGAGGCGCTCCGTGACGCCATGGCCGAGGAGATGAGGACGGACCCCGCGGTCTTCGTCATCGGCGAGGAAGTCGGCGAGTACCAAGGGGCCTACAAGGTGACTCAAGGGCTGCTCGATGAGTTCGGTCCCACCCGCGTCGTCGATACGCCCATCACCGAATACGGCTTCGCCGGGGTCGGGGTCGGCGCCGCCTTCGCCGGGCTGAAACCCATCGTCGAATTCATGACCTGGAACTTCGCCATGCAGGCGATCGACCACATCATCAATTCAGCCGCGAAGACGCTCTATATGTCGGGCGGGAAGATGCGCTGCCCGATCGTGTTCCGCGGACCGAACGGCGCTGCCGCGCGCGTCGCCGCCCAGCACAGCCAGGACTATTCGAGCTGGTACGCCCACGTGCCGGGGCTGAAAGTGATCGCGCCCTACACCGCCGCCGATGCCAAGGGCCTGCTCAAGGCGGCGATCCGCGATCCCGGACCCGTCGTGTTCCTCGAAAACGAGATTCTCTACGGCCAAAGCTTCGAGGTGCCCGACCTTCCAGATTTTGTCCTGCCGATCGGCAAGGCGCGGATCGCGCGCGCCGGCAAGCACGTCACAATCGTCTCCTTCTCGCGGGGTATGGCTTATGCGCTCGATGCCGCCAAGCGCCTCGCCGAAGAGGGGATCGAGGCGGAGGTGATCGATCTCCGCACCTTGCGCCCGCTCGGTATGGCAACGGTGCTTGCCTCGGTGCGCAAGACCAATCGCCTCGTCACCGTCGAGGAGGGCTGGCCGATCTGCTCCGTCGGCTCGGAGCTGTGCGCCCGCGTCGCCGCGGAAGCCTTCGATCATCTCGATGCGCCGCCGCTCAAGATTACCGGCGCCGATGTGCCGATGCCTTACGCGGCAAATCTCGAAAAGCTCTCGCTTCCCTCGGTCGATCAGGTGATCGCCGCGGTGAAGTCGGTCTGTTACCGGACGTGACACCCATGGCCGAAGCACCGATGCGTTGGAGGAACGGCGGATGCCATTGCGGCGCGGTGCGCTTCGAGGTGCTGGCGCCTGACGAGGTCGAGGCCAAAGAGTGCAACTGCACGATCTGCCGCAAAGCGGGCTATCTCCATCTCATCGTCGAGAAGGAGCGCTTCCGCCTCGTTGAAGGCGCGGACAAGATTACGACCTACAGCTTCAACACCGGCACGGCGAAGCATCATTTCTGCTCGGTCTGCGGCGTGAAAAGCTTCTACGTGCCGCGCTCGAAGCCCGACGGCTATAGCGTCAATCTGCGCTGCCTCGACGACGGCCAGGTCCGCGTCGTCTGCATCGTTCCCTTCGACGGCCGCAACTGGGAACAGGCCTTTGCCGCCGCGCAAGGGAAGGTGTGAGCCATGGCGATGCAGATCCTCATGCCGCAGCTCTCGCCGACCATGGAGGAGGGGCGGCTTGCCAAGTGGCACGTCAAGGAAGGCGACGCCGTCCGAAGCGGGGACCTGGTGGCGGAGGTCGAGACCGACAAGGCGACGATGGAGATCGAAGCGGCCGAGGACGGGGTGATCGAGAAGCTGCTGCTCGCCGAAGGAACCGAGCATGTCCCCGTCAACCATCCGATCGCGCTGCTGCGGGTCGAAGACGAGGTTGCGCCTCCCGCCGCGACCACGGCCGAGCCCAAGCCCGAGGCGTCGGCACCGCGCCCCGAAGCCGCGCCCCGCGCTCCGAGCGCGGCGCCCAGCGCGCCGAGCCTAACGGCTGACGCTACTCCCGAGGCGGTGCTGCACCGGATCGCCGAGCAGATCAGGCGAAACGGCCGGAGCCGTGGCGGCGATGGCGGCGCCCGCATCTTCGCCTCGCCGCTCGCGCGGCGCTTGGCGCGCGAGTTCGGGCTCGAGCTTGGCGCGTTTGCGGGCTCGGGCCCGCGCGGCCGCATCGTCAAGGCCGACGTCGAACGCGCCGCGCGCGACGCAATGCGGCAGCCCGAACCTGTCGCGGCGTCGCGGCCCGAGCCGCAGCCAATGGAGCAGCCCCGCGCGGCCCCGCGCCCGCAAGAGCTCGTCGCGCGCCGCGACGGACCCGAGCCGCAGCGAATGTCCGACTCACAAGTGCTCGCGCTCTACCAGCCAGGGTCCTACGACATCATCCCGCACGACACGATGCGGAAGATGATCGCCGAGCGGCTCACGCTTGCGAAGCAGACCATCCCGCATTTCTACCTTGCCATCGATTGCGATCTCGACGCGCTGCTCGCCGCCCGCGCCCGGTTGAATGCGCTTGCGCCGAAAGAAGGCCCCAGGGCCTTCAATCTTTCGGTCAACGACTTCATCATCAAAGCCATGGCCATGGCGCTGCAGGCGGTGCCGGCCGCGAACGCGAGCTGGACCGAGCAGGGGATCTTGCGCCATCGCGCCTCCGACATCGCGGTCGCGGTCGCACTCGAAGGCGGCGGGCTGCACACGCCCGTGATCCGCGACGCCGAGATCAAGAGCCTGTCGGAAATCTCGAACGAGATGCGCGATCTCGCCGCGCGCGCCCGCTCGAAGCGGCTTGCGCCGCACGAATATCAGGGCGGCTCGACCACGATCTCCAATCTCGGCATGTTCGGCATCGACCGCTTCGATGCCGTCATCAACCCGCCACAGGCCTCGATCCTCGCCGTCGGCCGCGGCGAGAAGCGCGCCGTGGT